>JBPCQV010000042.1:0-30667 GCA_050997725.1 Acidimicrobiia bacterium | reverse complement strand
GCGGGCGAGGCTGAGGACAACGGCGAGATCCTCAGCACCGAAGAGCAGGCGGATGTGCCGGCCGGCCATTTCGACGACGCGATCCTCCACAAGGGCACCATCACGATCCAACCCGACGTGCTCCAGTACAAGCTTTATGCCCGCGGCGTCGGACCCGTGCTGGTGTTCGGCGTCTCCGGCGGCAGCGGCCGGGAGGAACTGGTCGAATTCAACCAAGTCGACGAGGCTCTAGCCCATGCCGCCGGCACGACACCCCTCGGCGAAAACTACTTGTCGCAGTGAGCTGCTCCGGTTGCGTGGACCTCGCATTACAAACCCGGTAGGTCGCCTGGTGGTGGAGAATCAGCGGCGAATCGGAGCGTCGCCGAAAGCCGGGTCGAATCCCGCCACCATCGGCAGCAATGCCGCCCAAATCACCACGGCGGCGATCACGAGGAGCAGCAGCATTCGGTACAGACTGCGAGGGACAACTGCGAACTGATTGCGCCGCTCCAACAACGCGCGGAAAGGCAAGCGACCAACCGCGGGGAACGACACCAGCCCACCCGTGACTGAGCCGATGCTCACCAAGCCCGCGCTGTAACCGAGTCCCAGCACCACCTGGCCAAACGCAAACACTCCGACACCGACCTGGCCGATGGCAATCACCCCTCGCGCTAGCTGGCCAACCGCGATCACACCGGTGGCGATTTGCCCGACGGCGAGGACGCCGGTGGCGCACTGGCCGACGGCTATGACTCCGTGCGCCTCCAAACCGGCGTCGAACAGCTTCACAAACAGCTCCAGACGTTGCGTATCGTCCCATCATGACTCTTCCACCGGCTGGGACCCGCGGTTTTGTGGTCCCCGGGATTGCTCGCCCCTTTTACAAAGCAGCGATGAAGGGCAGCAACGTCATCGCGCGCCGCCTCGGCGACCGAATGAAAGGGCAAGGCCACCCGTTGATTCTCATGACGACCATCGGGGCGAAGAGTGACAAGGGCCTACAACCTTGTTTGCTCACTCCGACCAGGTTCGAGTCAACTTCGCGGGCAAAGAGCTTCAGGTCCATGCCAGTCTGTTGAGCCCTTCTGAGCGCGAGCGGGCTTGAACAGAGTCGTGTCGTTAGCGCCTCGCTATGCGGACTACGAGAAATCACAGATAGACAGACCCCATTTTCCGTCTGACCCCGCGCTAAACGGCTCAGGTGCGCTCGAGAGAACGCTCGAGTCCATCGAGGATTAAGTCGAGGGCGAATTTGAACTCGAACAGGTCGTCGCAGCCCGTGCCAACGATCGAGCCCTCATCGTGACTGATCTCCATCGCCAGCTCGGTGATGTGGGGATACTCGTCGGCCATTTGCTTGAGCATGATGGCGGCGATTTCGGGACTCGCCTCGAGAGCCTCGGTGTCGTCGTAGAGCTCCTGAGCGAAACCCAACATCCGGCTCCCCAACACATGAATGGTGTGATGAGCGAGTTCGATCGAGAAACCACCGCGGCGAAGGATCCCGATCACCGAGTCCATGTAGCGCATCATCGTCGGCGTCATGTTGGTGCGGGTCACCATGACTGCCGAGGCCCACGGGTGGCGGAGGAGGGCCTGGCGAGCCGAGAGTATTCGGTCGCGGAGGATGGTCTTCCAGTCGCCGGTCGAAGCGGTCTCCTCGATCTCCTGGACGACCACGTCGACCATGCCGTCGAGGAGGTCCTCCTTGTTGGCAATGTGGTTGTAGAGCGACATCGCTTCGACCCCGAGCTCCTGGCCAAGCCGGCGCATGCTCAGCGCCTCGACTCCGGCTTGGTCGGCGTAAGCGATCGCGGCTTTTAAGACTCGATCCCGGGTTAGGGGGAGGCGGGGTGCCTGGGAGGTGGCGGTCACTCGGTGAATCTAACATACACAGTAAGTTTTCTGAGTGACTTGACAAACTTACGGCGTACGTATTAACTTACACCATATGCTTACACCGTATGGGAAACCGCTGATTGAATTACGGCCGACTCGGATGAAGGCGATCGTTCACGACCGCTACGGCGCCGTCGATGTTCTCGAGTTCGCCGATATAGAGGTGCCAACCATCGGCGATGAGGACGTTCTGGTGAGGGTCAGGGCCGCTTCGGTCAACGCCGCCGACCCCGCCATCATCAGAGGCAAGCCCTACATCCTTCGTCTGGGTTTCGGGATTCTCCGGCCAAAGAGTCGCGTCAGAGGAATGGACGTTGCCGGGATCGTCGAAGCGGTCGGCAAGAACGTAACCAACTTCCAGCCAGGCGATGAGGTCTTCGGCGTCGCCCGCGGGGCTTTCGCCGAATACGCCGTGGCAGCCGCCCACAAGCTGGCGCTCAAACCTGCCAACGTCACCTTTGTGCAAGCAGCAGCGGTCCCGGTGGCGGGCGCCACCGCTCTGCAGGGAATGCGCGACGTGGCGCAGGTAGCGAGTGGGCAAAACGTGTTGATCAACGGCGCCTCCGGCGGGGTCGGGACCTTCGCGGTGCAGGTGGCGAAAGCGTTGGGGGCAGAGGTGACCGCCGTCTGTAGCACGAGGAACGTCGACCTGCTCCGCACGATCGGCGCTGATCACGTCATCGATTACAGCCAGGAGAACTTCACCAACCTCGGCGGGCGGTTCGACGTCATCTTCGACAACGCCGCCAGCCATTCGTTGCTCGAGACCAAACACGTTCTAAAACCGGGCGGGATCCTGATCCCCAACAACGGCAAGCTGAACAGTCGCTGGCTCGCCAGCCTGCCCCGCATTGCCTGGGGGATGATCCTGTCGCTCTTCAGCCGGCAACGATTTCGAGTGTTCGTCGGTTCAGAGAACAGCAACGACCTCGCGGTGATGGGGAGACTCATCGAATCCGGAGAGATCACCCCGGTGATAGATCGGACCTTTGAACTCAGCGAAACCGCAGAAGCGGTCGCTTACGTAGGGGAGGGCCACGCCCGCGGAAAAGTCGTCATCACGGTCTGAAAAACAAGCAAGCCAACCAACCAACCAAAAAGGAGTCACCATTAATGGTCACGCAATCACCCACCTATCCGGCCCGTCTCGAGATCGACTACCCCGAGAGACTCAATCGAGTCACTACGTTCTTCCGGCTGCTCGTCGCCCTTCCGATCGTTTTGATTCTCACCTTGCTGACCTCGTCCGGCAGCAACACGGTGATGTCGGAAACCGGCGAGAGGATCGAAAGCGGCGGGGGAGGAATCGCCACCGCGCTCTTCCTGGCAACGGCTTTGATGATCGTCGTCCGCGAGCGATACCCGCGTTGGTGGTTCGACTTCGTACGTGAGTTGACCCGCTTCGGGACCAGGGTCGGCGCCTACCTCGCCCTGCTCAGCGATCGCTATCCCTCAACCGTCGAGCAACAGTCGGTTCATCTCGAGCTCGACTATCCCGACGTCAAACAGCAGCTCAACCGCTGGCTTCCGCTGGTGAAGTGGTTCCTCGCCATCCCGCACTACGTCGTGCTCGCCATCTTGGGGGTTGGCGCCGTTCTAGCGATTGTGGTGGCGTGGTTCGCCATCCTTATCACCGGCCGCTATCCGCAGCCGCTGTTCAACTACGTGGTGGGGGTCGGCCGGTGGGCACTGCGCGTGCAGGCCTACGCCTTCCTTCTCCTCACCGACCAGTACCCACCGTTCAGCCTCAGCTGAGGCTCGACAGCGAGCAATGACGGACCTCTCCCCCCAACGAAAGTTGGGGGAGTGGCCGCCGACGGAGGAGGCGGACGAGGGGGCCCCGTAGTAATGCTCTCCGACCGCGTCCCTTCGCGGCGATCGGGGTACTCCCCCGGCTTCCGCCAGGGGAGAGGTACAGCACACGCATGTTAACATGCATGCATGCGAACGACGATCGAGATATCAGACGACCAGCATGAAACCTTGTTGACCCTTGCTCGACGGCGGGGGATGCGGGGGTTCTCGTCGTTGGTCCAAGAGGCGCTCGATGCCTACTTGGCCAATCTGAGCTCCGATGAGATAGACCTTCTCCTTTCGCTTGAGTCCTCGATCGACGACAACGAGGAACGGGACATCAGGCAGCGGATCGCCGAGGCCCGGGAGACGTGGCGAGTCTCGTAGTCGTAGACAGCGACTTGCTGATCGATTTTCTGAGGGGGCGCGGAGAAGGCGTCGCTTTGGTGCGCGCGTTGATCACTACCCACCGATTGCGTTTCACTGCGGTCACTGCCTTTGAGCTCCGACTTGGTACGACGTACTTGGCACAACGTGACCTCACCATGCGAATTCTCCGATCGCGAACCCTGCCTCTCGACCTCGCCGCCGGACTCCGCGCCGGCGGCATCCATGCCGATCTGCTCGCGAAAGGCCGCTCGATCGGACTCGCCGACGCCCTTCAAGCGGGTATTTGCCTCCGTCACGGGCTCCCGTTCGCTACGAGGAACCGGAACCACTTCGAGCGGATTCCTCAGTTGGAGCTAATTGATCTCACCTCGATATAGCTGCGACTTCTCCGCGCATCTCCGAGGTGAGCATGACGACGAAGACGAGTAGCAACGAAACCAGTTGCAACCCAGCCGAGACGGCCAACCCCGACGAAGATGGGTGCCAAGGCCGCGACACCGCCGAAAGCTCGACTGGACAGCGGACGAATTTCCATCGCGATTCTGAATGCGACATTCCCCAGCAGGTAGAGAGCCGCGCCGCCGGCCAGCAGCAGCGCGTGGGTCACGTCGAGCCTCTCGCCGAAATGCTGAGGGCATGACTGACGCCGGCGGCGAGAACGACCACGCCCAACAGCATCGGGAATATACGAGTAGAAAAACCCTCCGAGCGCTTTCCGGAGCCGAGAACTGGAATCGCTGGCGATCAGGGCAGCGAGATGGTCATCGGTGAGGAAAGGTCCACCACAGCGATGACTGGCTCGGGCGGCCGGCCCACGGTGGCGGCGAGGTACTGCGCTCCAAGGGGCACGAGCCGCAGGCCGTACCTGAAGCCACCATCCACAAAGCTGGCCGCGATCAGCGCCGCGGCGCCGAGAACGTTGAAGGGGGCGAACCGGATCACCTCCCGGCCCGCCGACTCGGCATACAAACCGGCATGAACCAACACCACCATGAGATGGCCCAACCCAATCGCCAGTCCGGCGTCACCGAATGCTCCCGGAACTGCGAGAGCGAAGACCATGAATCCGGCCATCGCCGCGGTCAGCAAAAGACGGCGATGGGGGTTTTCCGGTGGGACTTGGTTGGTGAGCCAGGCGTAGCCGCGTACCTCCAGAACAAAACGACGAAGATCAGCATCACCTGACCCGCGGTCTCCCACGTGGGATTGCTCTCCAATAGCGACGTCAGTTGGGTGAGCGTGAACACAAAGACGAGGTCGAAGAAAGCTCGAGGGTAGAACTCGTCGTTTCGAATTGGTGGATTCTTCCCGCGCTTGCTCGGTCATCGGTTTTCGTGGCTGGCTATTAAGAGCCGAGCAGGTCGCGGGCCGCTCCCATCAACAGCACGGCCTCGGTCTCGTCCAGGACCTGTTCGGGGTCGAGCACCGCGGCGGCCAAGACAAAGGTGCGCTCGCCCTCGGTGACCAGCCAGGAGGTGGCGACCAGCCCCGGCTCCGATCCGCCTTTGAAACCGATGTAGTCCCATCTGTCGGAAGGGAACCCCGGGTTGAGCGAGAGGATTTCTGTCACGGGCTCGAGACCGGGAACCTGCGCTTTTTCCTGCAACCGGACGTGCGCCACACAGAGATCGTTGAGGGATGCGAACCATTCCAGCCGGTCGGGAACGATTGGCTGCAGGAACGACTCTCCGGCCAGCGACGACGCCGGCACGTCGGCTAGGCCGTCGAGGATCGCTCGCCTACCCGCTTCGTCGGCAGTTAGATAGTCCTCCCGCCGTTGCTCCGGCCCCAATTTGAGGATGGCCCATTCGCGGGTGGTGAGAAAGGGTGCGTTGAGCCCGGGCTCGGTGTGGCCGTAGAAGGCCTGTGCGGCTTCGACCTGCTCCCGGCCTAAGAGGTCGATGAGGAGATCGGTGGCGGTGTTGTCCGAGATCGAAATCATCAGTTCCGCCGCCTCCCGCACAGTGACCATCGTGCCGGCAGGCTGGTTTTGGAGTTGTCCGGAAGGAACGCTCTTGAGCTCCTCGGTGATGGTGACCTCGTCGGTCCATGCCACTTCACCGGCTTCGATGGCATCGGCGAGCGCGCCGAGGACGAAGAGCTTGAACGCCGAACCAATCGGTACTGCAGCTGCGGCGTTGACGGCTTCGATGGGAACGCAGGCACCGTCGACTACTTCGGCCGCCAAGAGCGAGGCTTGTCCGAGCTCACCGAGCCGGGCCGCCGCGTCCTGCAGCGTCTGCGGCGGGTTCTCGAGCACAGGGGGATCGGCCGGTTGTAGGAGCAGACCAATGATCTGGTCGTTCTCACCGATGTCGAGAATGACTGCCAGGCGGGTCGAGTCGGCGGAGGTGACGATCGCATCGAGGCCGGTATCCGACCTTCGACTGATCTCGCCCAACTCATAGGGAGCGCCGGCTTGCAGATCGGCAACGATCGGCAGCAACGATGACTCGTAGGGCACTGCCTGACGGAACGATTCGTCGAACCTGGACTCATATTCAACGGCCGACACTTCGGCGCCGTTGATCACGGTGAGAAGCCATTCAAGGTGTTCGCCCAGCGCATCAGGGGTCGTTGTTGCGGGAGTGGGAGACGAGCAGGCGTTGACCAACAATGCCGCCGCCAAGAGACGAGCAAGGGATCTCACGACTCCGCATTGTCCTCGTTCTCGCGATGCGCGAAAACGGCAATGAACGTCAGTGTCCGTCTTCGAGCTCGTCCAACTCTCGATAGCCCCGCTCCTCGGCTCGCATTTGTCCAAGTGCTTCCCGCAGGGAGGCGGCTGCCTGGTCGTCGCTGTCCAAGGCGGCGCTGCGTCGGTCCAAGGCGGCGTCGGCCAGCCCGACCAAGAGGTCGGTGAGCTGGTCTACTTGCTCTCGCAAAAGCTGAGATGGCGAGCCTCCGAGCTCCTGGTTGGACACGTCGGCGTCATGCAGCCGAATCAACTCCTTGATTCGATCGTCGACTCCCGACAGCACCTTCCCTTCGATCAGACCGTCCGTTACCAGGCTCGTCACCTGGTCGTGGGCGGCCTGCAAACGTTGGTACTCAGGGCGAACCGTCAAAGGCGATGCGACCGGCTGGGCTTCGCTGTCTGCGGATTTGCGCCGCAAATAGATGATGTACGCAGGAAGCAACGCCGCCACCGCGGTGGCCGCCCCGCCGATGACCTCTCCCGCGCCGGTGTTGTTGGCGAAGACGTTCCAGGTGACCAAGCCCCAAAATCCGGCCCAGGCGACGGCCAGGCCAGTACTGAGAGTAAGCAAGCGTCCGCGAATCCCTCTGGCTCGATCCCGCAGGCCTGTCATGCGACGCGGAAGCTTGGCATGGACTTGAGTTCGATGTCGAGACCCATCCCTGGGTGGGCCAGACGACCTCGATCGTCTGCCGGCAGCACGTCACGCCGTTCAAGAAGCACGTGACCTTCGGTTTCTACTATGGCGGCGAGCTGCCGGACCCAGCCGGGTTGCTGCCCACCAAAGGCGGCTGCGATCGTTGTTAGAGGTCGCGGTCCGCCATCGAGTCCCGCCGCCTCAGTAGAGAATCGACACACAGGTGAGGCCGCCGTCGGCCGCTTGGATCTCGGACACATCTAGGGCGACAACCGCATGCCCGCGCGCGGCAACCAGGTTGGCGGTCTTTGGGGCATTGGCTGTTACGAGCACAGTGCCGTCCCGCAAAGGAAGCGCGCTAAACCGGTGCCTCTCTTCTGCTGCCTCAGGGATGATCTCGAAGTCGGCCAAAAGCGTTTCGTTGACTGTGCCGGGGGTCACCACAACCGTGTGGTCGTCGATGGGGAGCACGGCCGACTTCAGATGGAGGACGCCCTGCACTTCGATCGGCACAACGCGCTTTTGCAACTCGCGGCCAATTTCGGAGAGCTGTCTGACCGCCTCGCGATTGGTCCGTAACGACAAACCGACATAGATCGTGTTGCCGGCGATAAAGACATCGCCGCCGTCGATGGTGCCGGGTTCGACGATCGGGCGGAGCTCGAAGGTCTTCGCTAGCACATCGGCCACCGGCCCCACCTCTCCCCGGCGGGAGCTGGCTCCCGGTCGACAAATCACCGCGACCGAACCGACCACGACCGCCGTATCTTCGACGAAGACGCAGTCGGGATAGTCGTCGTCGGCGGGCAACTCGATCAGCTCGTAACCGGCCCCGGTGAGATGTGCGCAATAGTCGGCATGTTGTTTCTGCGCTTTCGCCACATCGAGCCGGGGACGTTCGCCCATGACAAGCGCGTCATCAAATGTGTCGGGAACGCCGCGTACGATGGCCGTGGTCATGTCCATCGATCGATCATACGGATTCCCCTCGAACGTCCTCCGATCGCAACCCGCCTAACTTCTGAGGATGTCGTTTCCCCGACGGATCGTGTGCCTCACGGAAGAGCCGACCGAGGTGTTGTATGCGCTCGGCGAAGAAGATCGAATCGTGGGCATCTCGAACTTCACGGTGCGGCCGGCCCGGGCTCGAAAGGAAAAGCCGAAAGTGTCGGCGTTTACGTCGGCGCACATCGACGACATCGTCCGCCTCGAGCCCGATCTCGTCATCGGATTCTCAGACATTCAGGCCGACATTGCGCGGGACCTCATCAAAGAAGGGGTCGAGGTTTGGATCAGCAATCATCGCTCGGTCGACGGAATCCTCTCGTATGTCCGCCGCCTGGGCGCAATGATCGGCGCCACCGACAAGGCCAACATGTTCGCTGATCAGCTCGCAGCCCACGTCACGGAGGTGCAGGAAGCCGCCTCAGCTTGGCCGAGCCGGCCGAAGGTCTATTTCGAAGAGTGGCCCGATCCGGTCATCACCGGCATTCGTTGGGTGGCCGAGATCATCCGGATCGCTGGCGGCGACGACGTGTTCCCGGAGCTATCAGGTTCGTCACTGGCGAAGGACCGGATCATCGCCGACCCGTCGAAGGTCATCGCCGCGAATCCCGATGTGATCCTGGCTTCCTGGTGTGGCAAGAAGGTCCGGTTCGACCAGATCTACGCCCGCGATGGTTGGGATCAGATCGAGGCGATCACGCATAAAAGGGTTCACGAGATCGATTCGGCCATCATCCTCCAACCCGGCCCGGCCGCATTGAGCGAGGGTCTCGACGAGGTGCACCGGATTCTGGCCAACGCCGTCGGCTAGAGCAGGTCGACGAGGGCTGTCGCCAGCCAAAGTTTCCTGGGCCGCCCGGGTCCAACGGGGAGGGACTCGATGGGCTTGAGCACATTTCGCTCCTCGAGAGTCTTCAAAGCGATTCGGGCAGAACGATCGCTGACATCTAGAGCCGCAGCTGCGCGGTCCACATCGATGATCGGCAGCTCCGGGAGGATCGCCACGAGTCGTCGAGCAGCACCGTCGATGCGCAGATCGGAAAGGTCATCTTCCCAGCGACTTTGGAGATCGCCTACCGCACGGGTCAGCGTGGCGACGTTGCGAGCGGCCTCTTCGCAGACCTCGGCAAACCAGGCGACCCAAGGATCGACTTTCCCGTCTCGGTACATCCAGAGGCCATGGACATACCGGTCTGGCTGGCGCGCGATCACTGGGCTGATCGGAGGTATGGCCCTCGCCACGACACGACGGCGACGGAGACACCAGCCAATCAATGCCCGCCCGACGCGTCCATTCCCATCAGCAAACGGGTGGATGGTTTCAAACTGGGCGTGCAGTACCGCTGCTTGCAGGACGGGCGGGAGGTCCCGACGGTTGGCGAAAGTCACCATGTCGTTCATCAGGTTGTCGATCAGCTCTGGGGGAGCAGGGACAAAGACGGCTGTCGTCGGGTCCATTCCTCCGATCCAACCTTGGACGTCTCGAAAGGTGCCGATGTAATGGACAGGTAGGGGAGAGCGGTGCATGAGGACCCGGTGCCATCGCAGCAGCATTTCCGTGGTCAGGTCGAGGTCGGCGTCGTTGTGGGCCGTTTCGACTGCTTCGATGTTGTCGAGCACCCATTGCGCGGCGGCGTCGGTAGTAGGACCGGCCATCGCTTGCAGAAGACGCCGCTGGCCAACACGGATGCCCTCGATGTCCGATGAAGCGAGGCCCTCGGACCGAAGTAGTAGTCGCCCGAAGGATTCCCAAGCAATAGACGCGCTGGCCTCGATCTGGCTGAGCGCACCGGCGGCGACATCGCAAGCAAAGAGAGCGGCCGATGACAGTCCGAATCGAGCCTCCGCGATCGCCGAAGCAACGAACGCTTCGTATCTGCGCCCGTTGGCTGGCCACGTGCGTTGAACGGCGGCCATGTTTAATTGAACGTTAATCGCTAATCATCCAGAAACTCTCGAATTTGTCATACTTGGGTTATCGATTTCAAGGAATGGACGGTTACCTCGAGCGAGCCAACTTCCATCAAGCTGAACGCCCTTCGGATCGTTGAGCCAGTTGCTCGGAGCGGTGATGTGAAAGCGAGGCCGGTGCGTCACCGAAGCTCACCGGAGTGGCAGCACCTCGATTGGACATCCGATTGAGGTCAGACGGCCAAGTCGCTCGTCGGTGGTCAATACGGTTGCAGCGAGGGCTTCGCCCAGCGCGAGATACATCGCGTCCCAGCCTCGCACGGAGTGGCGCAGTTCCCAGGCGCGCTCGAGAAGCAGTCGATGGCCGTAGCGTTCGCCCGGCCAGAGCCTCAGATCGTCGATCGCCTGGCTAGCAGCCGTCTCATCGATCCGGCCCAGCATTCGAAAACGCCTAATCACCGAGAAGACCTCGACGTCGATCATATGCGGTGCTGCCTGATCCGGATCGGCTGCCAGCCGCGCTCTGATGGGCTCGGATTGAGGGGAATCGATGACAACTTCGAACAGGCAAGAGGCGTCAACTACCAACATCGGGCCAGGCTCCGCGAATCTCATCGAGAGCTTCAATCGCCTCGAATGAGTCAATCGACGTCGGACGTCGTCTGGTGCGCGCGAGCCAATCTTCCAATGAGGGGCGGCGAGCCAGCCGACCCGCTTCTCGTCGGAGCAGCTCTGGCACGCTGATGTCTTCTTGGCTCGCCCGTCGGTGTAGGGCGGCATACACCTCGTCGTCCAGGTCACGTATTTGCACCGTCTTAGGCATATCTGCATCCTATCATGCCGATTAGCATGTAGCGGCCGGCCGGCGCGCAGTCAACATCGCCCCGTTTTTGCTAGGTTCGCTCGTGAAGGAGCCAACTATTGCAATCTCGGTAGTTCAGAACCCGCCGCTCGCCACCGAGGGCCAAGAGGTCACTCTGACTGCGAAGTTGAACGACTTCGATGTTGCTTCGCCGGTGACCTGGAGCGAGGTCCACGGCAACAAGGGTGAGAGCTCAGGAACGTTCGGCCAGACCTACACCATCGCCGAGGCGCCGCGAGGGGGCACCTATCGGGCGGAGGTCGGGTCCGAGTCCGCGGACGTCGAGCTCCGGTTCCCGTCAGAGGTCAAGTCATCGATCGAGGCTCAGCTTGAACCAATGTTCCCGCCACGACAGCTCGCAATCGCCGCCGGCGCCCTTTTGATCGCTGCCACGGTGGCGATGCTTCTCCCCGCCATCCTCACGTTCAGCTTGTGGAGGAGTATGGGATCCGAAGACCGGCTCGGCGTAGCAATGAGCTTGCTCATGTTCGATGCCGGACTCGTCGTCGTGCTAGGTGCTCTGTGGCTGCAGGTCGCGAACTTGCGCAAACCGAAATCAGTCTTTCCTATGGGGGAGGGCGTTACCGACGTGGCGACAGGCGTGGGAATGTCGGCGGCCGCTGGCACGATGGCCAAGAAGCAGGTTCTCAAGGAGAAAGCCCCCGGGGCGATGGCCCTGTTAGGGGTCGTGCTCATGTTGGTGGCCGGCTTTGTTGCTTCCCAAGCGGTGGGCGAGACCAGCACCACAGACACCGCCGGAGGTTCCTGCGCCTACGTGTTGGTCATCCGAAGAGGCGACGAGGAGACTCGCATCACAGTGCCGTCAGGCGAAAGGCCTGAGCTCGATGCACGGGCAATCACCATCGAGGACTGTTGAGCTCGGAGCCCGCAAGGAGGTGCTCGAGCCGCAGGTCATCCCTCGTATTCAACTCGAGATGGGCTGGAGGAAGACCGTTTCGATTCCCCAGCTCGGCCACCCAGACGGAGTGGATGAAAACTCCGCGACCGAGAAGGCATACCGGCCCGAGCTGACCCACCAATCGAGCAGAATCACGTCCTCACGAGCGCATACCGCGGCCAGCGCTTCCCATTCGGTCTCGTCGGTCGGTCGGTCGGCAGGCACCTCACCCGTTCGGTTGCTGACGAAGAGAAGCGCCTCGCCGGGCTTGAGGATTCGGCACAACAGTTCGGCCCACTCAAGCAAAGTGGTGTTGGCGGTGTCTAGCGGCAGAACGATCTGGAACCGACGCTGCGATCGAACGCGGCGGCGTAGTTGACCCCGGGCTCGGATCGCTGAGCGATGCCGCAGGCCAGTTCCATTGCATCCTGTGCAGTGCGGACCTTGAAAAGCTGAGCGATTCGTCCGACGTATTGGAAGTTCGGGATGGTTTAAAGGGGTCTGTGCGTGCCAACTCCGGGGGGCGATGTGCGAACAAAGCGGGACGCCTACTTGTGGAAGCCTTGGCGCAGGTTGATGCCGTGTTCCAGATATACCTTCATGGCGCACAGCATTCCCGTCCGCCATCGCAGTTTCCGTACGAAGCCTCGAGGGCCTCCGGTGTCTCGCGTCAGCCTTATTCGGCAATCGAGACCAAGGTGCGACCGTCGTCGAGTGCTCGAACTCCATCGTCACCATTGACCCATCGATGGCGGGTGCGAACCCGTCGCCTTGAACGATTCGGCGAACATTGCCGAATTCTCGCTCGGGGCCGCATGGGCTCGGTCCTAGTGGAATTCTTCGACAGCTATCGCGTCGTCACTTCGCGCAACTACGTACGGAGGTTGGACTCGTTGCCATCCGTAAGGCACCTTTGGAACCTGACCTGTCATCCACACTATGAGTGATATCATCCATAGTGTGAGTGAATCGGCCCCAGCCATGCTCCCCATTTTTCGGTCGGCGGCGCAGTTGGAATTGCTTACGTTCGTCTTCCTTCACTCTGACCGAGCCTTCAGCCTCGCCAGCCTGTCCCGACAGTTGGATATTCCTCAAGCAACCGTTTCTCGGGAAGTGAGTCGTCTGGAAGAGGCCGGAGTGTTGCAAACCAGCGCATTAGGCCGATCCAAACTGGTCAGCGCCAACGGTGAGGCGCCTTTTTTCGCAGAGCTTCGTCAGCTCCTCATAAAGGTTGCTGGACCCCCGGAGTTCCTTAGTCGTCTTCTTAGCCCGATCGCGGGGATTCTCGAGGCCTTCATCTTTGGTTCATGGGCAAGGCGTTACCTCGGCGAATCAGGTCCGTTCCCCCGCGACATTGATCTCTTGGTGGTGGGGCAGCCGGACATCGATGAGGTCTATGACGCCATTGGGAGCGTCGAGGAGTTGCTCGCGATTGAGATCAACCCGACAATTGTCCCTCGGGAAGAATGGGAGAAACCGAGTTTAGTATTTCTTTCTTCGATTCGTGATCAGCCAATGCTCGCTGTGGTGGGGACGGAGTGAACGAAGCAGCGATCGAGCGGCTGATTGCAGCCGGTCGACTTGAGCGAGTGCCACCCGACACGACAAGGGCTCGGATACTCCTTATCCAGGCCGAAACCCACCTTCGATCAGCAGATGGAATATCGAGCGAGGATCCGGCCCTGGCCTATGTCGCGCTTTACGACGCAGCCCGTAAGGCAATTGTTGCTCAGATGTTGACAACGGTTATCGCGAGACGGTTCGCCCCGGAGCGCACAAGACCGTTGTGGAGTACGCTCAAGCCTCCCTAACGGGTCCGGACATGGCCGCGTCTTTGCTACGGCTTGATCGGGTGAGACGGAATCGAAATCGGACCGAGTACGAGGCCTGGGAACCGTCATTGGCTGCGATCCGCACCGACCTCGTCCACGCTCGGGCCATCGTTGAGTCGATCCGGCAAGCACTGGGCTTTGAGATCCATTGAACCACGCGTCGCTCCGAGGTCGGATGGCGGTTGAGAGTTTCCCATCGCGCGAGTCTGATTGGCCCAAACCGATCGAGTCTCCTCTGACTCGACCCTGGCAATAGCCGAGGCCTCGAGCTGGGTTCGGTGCCATCCCTTCCAACTGCCGGGATCGCGTCGGTGCTATTTCGATTCGAGTCGACGGCATCGTCTTTGATTGAAGGCGTTGGCCCCGGTTCGCGACGAATTCTCGAAGCTGAAATCGCCGGGGAGGGAGATCAACGACGAACAAGCGCGTCGCGTCGCCAGCAATCTTGAAGCGCTGCACGATGCCATAGACACTCCGATCCCAGCCCAGCAAGGAGACATCCTCCGTTGGCATCGCAAGCTCCTCGAATGCCATCCAGGGAGGGCGTCCGACACGATTGGCGCTTTTGGAGCTGTGCAGAACTGGATCGGGGGAGACGCTTTCGGACCGCGCTACGCGAGTTTCATACCGCTGGCTCCGGAGGATGTCGCGCCACTAGTCGACGACTTGGTCATGTTCTGTGGACGCACTGACCTTCCACCGGTAGCACGCCGGAATCGCCCATGCCCACTTTGAAGTGATCCATCCATTCGTCGATGGCAACGGCCGAGTTGGGCGCCTGCTTCTCCAACAGCTCCTTCGCCGCCGACTGAAGTTGCCATCGCCTGTCCCGGTATCAGTTGTCTGGAGTCGGGCTATCGATCGGTACATCGCCGGTCTCCGGTCCTACCAGTCGGGGGATATCGATTCGTGGCTCGAGTTCTTTGCCTTCAGCGTCATTGAGTCGGTCGACTGGATGGCTGACATCCGAGCAGATCCTGGGGTTTGCTCGGTGAGTTGCGCAACCGGATCGACACCAGGGGAGAGTCGGTGACGGCTCGAGTCATCACTGATCTGTCCCAGCACCCGATCGTTGATAGCCAGGCCGTGGCTGCCAGTTACGCTGTCACTTCGCAAAGTGCCCACGCCGCGCTGTTGCGCTTGGAAAAAGCCGGCATTCTCCACCATCGCGCGTTCGCTCGGCGGCGGAAGGGGCGACCCCGAAAAGCCTTCGCGGCCACCGAGCTGATGACCTGTTTGGCTGAACCCATTTCTCTGCGAGGAGGGTGACGACTTGACCTACAACGATCCCCGGGGCGCAACCCATTCGGTTGGCTGACCGGTAACCGAAGCGATCCGATCGAAGTCCTGGTCGTAGTGCCAGACGACGGCGCCGCCAGCCTCAGCCGAGGCGGCAATCATCAGATCAGCGATCTTTACAGAGCGATGATGAAGGGCAGCTCGAGCAGCGAGACGTTTCTGAACGTCCAGGGCTCGTTCGAACTCTTCACTTCCGCACGGGAGTTGGCGCAAGGCCATTAGTTCGGCCGCCAGCCGGTCATAGTCCTTCCGTGACTGGGCGCTGTAGAGAATCTCGAGACGCACCTGCGTACAGGTGCCGAGCCAGTCTTCACCGAGCCTGGTCTGCCAGAGGCTGGCGACTTCGGGGTTAAGTGAACGGTGCCATGCGCTTGTGTCGGCTAGATATACCGTCACCGTTCCCACCGTCGGCTGGCCTCCAGCAACTCATCGCCACGGTCGATGCCCACACCGTCGCGAATCCGCGCGGCCAGGCGCCGACGAAGGTCTGCTCTCAGTACTTCATCAAAGGCCCGCTCAATGGTGTCTTTCACCCCGGAGGTTTTCAAGACCCGCTGAACTTGTTTGAGCTGGACGTCGTCAAGCTCGATTGATGTGCGCCGCATGGGCTCAAACTAGCATACTAACGAGCGTCGTAATATATAGAGGCGTCGGCGGCTATACATATCGGCCGGCTTCGGAATGAGCGATCGAGCGTACGCCGCCTTTTTGGCGGAACCGGACGCGGCTCGCCTAGGGACAGGATGGCCACGGTTGCAGCTGGTGGGCCTCCGACACGCGCCAATCACGTCGAGTCCGGCTGGGAGATCAACAGTTCCAAACGCTGCCACCAGGCGCGGCCGGGGAAATCTTCATACCTTTGATCCGTTCTACGCCCTCGCGCCACTCGAGCGACTCTCGCACCATGAGAAATAGGTCATCGGGTTCCGTAGCCCACCCGGGCCGGCGATCGACCCAGGCCCTTCGGCTAGCTCGATCCGCTCAACCCCGGTGAACGAGGCCTCGAAGCCGGAACCTGCCTGTGCCGAGAACAACGAACTCAAAACCCAAATCCGCCATGGCATAGGTTCGCACGCGAGTGACCTATGGCCGGAGGATTTCGTCGAGACGCAGCGACGAGGCTGTCTCGAGCTGAGCGACCCGGCACGAGTCCGGGTCGCGGTCTGGTCGCCAGCGAATGAACTGGGCAGGGTGACGCAGTCGGCCGCCATCGAATTGGTTGAAACGGACCTCGGCCACCAGTTCGGGACGAAGAGGAACAAAAGACAGGTCCTTTTCCGAGTTCCAGCGGCTGCCGGTCATAGCTGCAGCTTCGAGCGTCGCCCCGGCCCAGGGATGTGCAGCCATCTCAATTACATAGGGGGCGAGATCGACAAACAACTCTCGGCGACGGGCCGCGGGAAACGAAGCGGCCACCCCAATCGGGATCAATCCGCCGAACATCGTCTCCCGCTCATGGGCTGGAATCCCCTCCTCGGAGTAGAGAGCAAGGAGCAGCGAACCGATCGCATCGGCTTGGGACTTGTAGGTCCGATAACCGACCACCACGCAGTCGGCGGTCCGATCGTGCTTCAGTTTGGCCATTACCCTCCGCCCGGGTTGATAGGTGCTGACGGGATGCTTGGCGATGATCCCGTCCAGCCCGGCTTCCTCGAATGTCTTGAACCATTCGCCTGCCACCTCCAGGTCGTTGGAGTGGAGTCAGCGATACCCCCGGGTGCTACTCCTTCTAATAGAGCTTCGAGTCGGCGACGGCGTTCACGGAACGGCAGGGGCCGGAGATCTTGGTCGTCCGCAGCGATCAGATCGAAGGCGATCAGAGTCGCCGGGGTCTGCGATGCCAAGCGTTCGACGCGGCTCGCCGCTGGGTGCAGGCGCTGCTGGAGCGAGAAGAAGTCGAGGCGCCCGTCGTCCGGCTGGGCGACCACGATCTCGCCGTCGACGACGCATCGTTGCGGCAAGGCCCGTTTAACCGAGGCCACCACCTCGGGAAAGTAACGAGCCAACGGCCGCTGGTTGCGGCTTTCGATGCGGACCTCGGCCCCGTCGCGAAAGAACAAAGCCCGAAACCCGTCCCACTTCGGCTCGTACCACCACTGCGGAGGCAGGGCCGCGACGCGCCGGGCGAGCATCGGCTCGAGCGGAGGTGTCACCGGAAGGTTGAGCACTCCTTGAACCTATACGCTGTTCTGGCGCCAACTAACGGCGCTAACCGTTACGTGGTCGGTGTTTTGACCGGCTCTTCAGCATGCGCCAAGTAGTGAATACAAACGCATTTGGGCACAGAACAGGCCTCGCTCCGATGCTCAACTCGTGGGTGACCACACCCAATGCAACGCTGCCGGTTACCGTCGTGAGCCCTTTTGTCGGAGGACTTCACCTCACACGCTCGGCAGGCTGGTTCATAGTGAGCTGGGACATCTGTGCTCCTTTGGGCTCGTGAACCGTCGGCAACTCGGTCCTCTGCCGTTGCTCGGAAGTCCCAGCCATGCAGAGCCAGCGCAAACTCCACCCGACGGATCGGAGAGCGAAGAAGGCGCTGCACGCAAAGAGCGTGACGCTCGATTCCATTCTAGCCGCCGGGCCGTCTTAGAAGGCTCCCAGACTCGAGTTGTTCGCGCGTTTCGGTATGGCGTGAACCGCTGTTGCAACCCCCGCTGGAGAAACTATGGCCGGTCGGGTCGTTTGGGGTAATCCTGGCTGCGATGCCTTCGCCGGGACTGTTCCCAGAGCAGCTTGGAGTCGGTCCGGTCGTAGGTTTGCAGATCCATCCGCCGCTCAAAATGCTCGAGCTGGACGATGTCATCGTTGGCTATCTCGGCCAGGGGGCTGTTGGGCGAGATCGAGCGCAACTCTTCCACCTTTTCTAGTAGCAGCTTGCGGGCGGCGTCGTAGTCGCCTTGGTCGGCCAGGAGCCGGGCTTGTTTGCGGGCCCGGGCCGCTTCGAGAACCACGACTTCTTCGGTGACCGTGGCAGCGACGAGGGCGGCGGCAGCTTCGAGCATGGGGACCGCGTTGACCGTTATCGGGATCGTCCGGGTGGGCAGCTCGAAGGCTGCCGCTCGCCCGGACAGCGTGAATCCAAGTGCCGGCGAGCTGCATCAGATCGGCGGAACGAATGTTCTAAAGGTCGCCGGCAACTAGTCCCGGGCACCCACGTCTGACCCGCGCACGAATTCTTCAGCCCGCTCGAGATCCCTCTCAAAGGTCCGCTCCCACGCCCGTTGTTATTAGTTTGCCGGAGCAACGTTGTCTCGTGTTGCAATACATCAGGAGGTAGTTGTGCTCTCACCTGCTTTGTACCAGGCTCTAGTTCCCAACGGCCCCTTGCATCGACGCACCGAAGTGGATGAGCCCAGGGGACCAGAGCATGTTGCTCGCACTGCGGCCTTCAAACACGTCGTTCCGGGACTTCAATCTCCCAGCCTCATCTCTTCGTTTGAAGGGTCCATCGATCGCCTACTCTTTTGCTTTCCGACGTGGGCGCCGAAAGACCCTCGATTAGTTGTGGGCTACAAGTCGATCATTGAAGCTCTGCGACCCGAAACGAGATTCATCGTGGTTCACAATGAATCTGTTAGACCTGATATCGAGTCCTGGTTCACGGAGGCAGGACACAATTCGACGCACGTCACCTACGTAAGCGTTGCGGAATATGTCCGGCTCACCGACTGGGCCGAGGACGCTTACGCGGCTCTGACCGATACGACAGATGGATCTCACTACCTGATGGAGCCTTGGTCGTTTGGCCGTGTCGGTGATGCTCTAGTTGCGGATGCCGTTGAAGAACACACGGATGTCAGGGCCTCAGGGTCTCCGTTGATCTTCCAAGGCGGTAACTGTCTTGTGGGTTCCGACTTCTGGTTTCTTGGGAAGGACTACTTCGCTGACACTGTGGCGCTACTCACCGGTTCACGTCCTCCCGTGTCGATCCCTCCTGATGTTTCCTCCAGTTCTTTCGCGACCAAGCTATTCACAACGTATTTAGACGCGGACAGAAGATTGATCCTGATCGGCACTTCCAAGCCTTTGGCGTTGCGGGAGGTGGTGGGGGCAAAGGAAGGGGGGACCTTCTTCCTTGACCTGCCGAGCGGGGGAGTTGGCACGTTCCAACCGATCTTTCACATTGACATGTTTCTGACACTCCTCGGCGAAAACGGCAATGGGACCTTTGAGGTTCTTGTCGGGAGTCCCTCCCTGGCAGACCAATTACTTGACACGACTTCGCCTTACGCACTAGCTGAGGTGTTTGACGCCATAGCCCGAGATCTTGAACATGCAGGTTTCGCTGTGCGCCGCAACCCGCTGGTTCATTGGCCGACACGCCAACAGACTCTGCCGTTCAACGAGATCAAGAAGCTATCGACTCATCCAGAAAATTCGTCCCTCGTTCCCGCCGTCGCGGAACTCGAAGCAGCAGGCGCGACCGAAGCGTCACCCGTGGTGGTTCGAGATTGGCACCACATCACTTGGAACAACTGCCTTGTCGAGAACAGCGGTTCCTTCGGAAAACACGTGTACCTTCCTACATTTGCTGATGGTGACCACGCTTCTTTGGCTGTCATCGATTCGTATATGAACGCCCTATGGGAAAGCTCAGGCTTCACCACCCATCTTCTGGGCAACTTCAACGCCTTTGCCGAACGACAAGGTGTTGTCCACTGCATCAAGAAGTACCTCTCGCGAGGCGCCTGACGGTCCGATTCGGAGCGACTTAAAGGTTCTGCGGCGTGAACAAAAATTCAACAGAGCGCCACTTGAAGCCAAAGGGTCAGTTTGGTGCGTCAATTCCGTCAGAGCCCTGGGTCGGATTACATACCATCTAACCAATGGACGTCTTCGAGCGGCTAAGAAATGCGGGTGGCCATTCTCTGGAGGAGGAACCCGTCGAGTTCGCCTACCTGTTCGGATCGCATGCCCGGTCGACGGCCGACAAGCACTCCGATGTCGATCTCGCAGTGCTAGTTGAGGACCTGGTTCCGCCGGAGGACTTTCTTGACATGGCCCTGCGGCTGGCCGGAGCTGTGGAGCGGGCTTCCCGGGTCGGTCCCATTGAGAGCTTGGTGATCCTCAACGAGGCTTCCCTTCCTCTGGCCGCACGGGTGGTGCACGAGGGTCGGGTCTTCTTCTCCCGGAACGAGCCGCTGCGGGTCGCCTACGAAAGCCGAATTTTTCGAGAGTTCACGGACTTCGATTTCCTGGCCCGTAGCCTCGACTCGGAAACGATCCGTGCCCATGGCGAGGGGCGACGCTAGATGGTCGATCCCCGTCGGATTCGACAGCTCTTGGATCGCATCGCGGATGAAGAAGCACATGTCAGACGGCTAGCCGGACTCGATAGCGACCACCTCCTGGAAAACCACGACCTCCTAAGTGCGGTGAAATACGGCTTTGTGGTAATCATCGAGTCGGCAATCGATGTGGGGCGACATGTGATCCCTCCGAGGGATTGGCGGTCCCCGACAGTTACGCAGAGGTGTTCACGATTCTTGGAGACTCCGGTTTCCTGACTGAGCGCGACGCGGCCGCCCTGGCCGACGCCGCCCGCTTCCGAAATCTGCTGGTGCACCAATACACGAAGGTGGACGACCGACGAGTGGTCGATTACCTGACGACCCGTCTCGACGATCTCAAGTCATTTCGGATGGGGGTGGCCAAAGCCATTACCGACCAGAAATAGGTTTCCGATTCAGTGCAAATACATTCGTACCGGCCACGGTCCGAGCCGAAATTCAACCAGTCAGGGCACTAACCAAGGTCGGCAGCAGGACGGCGACGATCAGCGCCCAGCCGGGTGATGCGACCATCCATCCGATCGCCGCTTCAACGGTCGGGTTTGGAGTCGAATCCTCTCCGATCCTCACGGCCGCGATACCGGCACCACCGATGAATGCACCGCTGAGGGCTCCCATCACGACCAGGGGTCGGGAAGGGGCGCGCAATTCGCTCGATCCCACCAGGCATCTGACCCCTGAGCAGGTATTCGGGCTGTTGGACTTGGAGGCGCCGGAACGACTGCGCCGTTCCCCAACCTTGCCGCCGACGACCCGCGGGAGGACTTTCTGAGGCTTCTCCAAAGCGAAGGCTGGCATGTCTCGCAGACCGCGCCTTCTGAAGGGCAACCGATGGCAGTTGCCCAGTTGGTCGATGAGGTTGGCCTTGCCAAGGAGTTGTGGGTGTACGCACTATCCGAGGCGACGCCTGAACGATTGGAGGAGATTACGAAGCGGCTCCCTCCCGAAACATCAGGTCTGGTGTTGATCAGCGAACCCTTCGACGGCGATGGCCTCGGGGAGTTCGCCAACCTGAATCTGATCCCTATCGGTGGAACTGCTTCTTGATGCGTTTCCCCAAGCGCTGCAGCGGTCTGACCTGCGCTTCAGCGAGCGCAGATCAGAGAGTTACCACATCGATCAGGTCGTCGAGTCCAGCAAAGTCGGTCGGGTTGCGGGTGTACAACGGAAGCCCGCGGGCTCTGGCAGTGGCGGCGATGAGAAGGTCAATGGCTCGCCGCCCCCGAGCCTTACGTCCGCTCGCCTGAACCGCGGCGTAGATTTCTCCGTAAGCACGAGCCGCTGCACCGTCGAAAGGCAGCGACTCGAACGCAGACTCGGTTCGCTGCAGCCGGTCTTGACGCCGGGCTCGTTCGGCCGGGTCGCTGGTCGCGTGCGGACCGGCCGCCAGCTCCGCCATCGAGATGGCGGATACCGCCATAGTCAATGGGAGTCGATCGGCTTCATCAGGCGACAGCCCGATGATGACCGATGTGTCGATAAGTCCCTGCGATCTTGGTTCAGGCACGGGGGGTTGGCGTCTGATCCAAAAGCCGATCGACGTCTCGGCGAAATCGTTCTGGCTTCAATTCGGGAGCTCGTTCAAAGATCGTTGCGACGAGTTCTCGGGATACAAACTCTCGGGCTTTGATCGGTGAAAGCTGCGCTACTGGTACCCCGTTGCGAGTCACGATGAAGGATTGCCCCTGATCTAAGGCCCTCATGATTTCCCCACTCTCGTTCCGGAGCTGACGTTGGGTAATGACTCTTGCCATGAAGGCGCCAATGTAGCACCTGTGCGACGGAACGGGATATGTTTGTCGCTTTCTTCGCCGGTCAGTTGCAGAGGGACGATCGCACCGTGACCACAGAGGGATCAGATTTGTCTTCCAATTGTTCGGCGGTTCGAAAAGTGCTGGATCGGTCGACGGAGCTTGGCTTCGAGTGCCGCGATGGTCGCTCGCTGCGAGTTGCTCGTCTATCAATCGCGCCGCCGTGCGGTCACTGACTGACGTCTCGTTCGCCAACCGCAGCATCTCCGAGCGGGTGATATCGGTCGGCTGATCATGCTGGCCGATCGAAAGGGCCATCCTGTGATCGTCGTAGAGATAGGTCGACGCGATGTCGTATGCAGGTGTCACGACCCAGGTGTTTCCATTTGGTGCATACACCGAAAGGTTCTTCGCGTGGAGATCCCCGTTGCGTGGGAGCGTTTGGTCCTGGGGGCGACACGCAGCCGATGCCGGCTGAGGAGCGTCATTCGTATCGGTCAAGCCGGCGGCTGAGCCCAACGCAAGTACATCGCTCCGTTGGCACCGTTTCGTGGTGACGAGGTTCGCGAAACATCACTCTGGAGCCATGTACTGGATGAGGTACCTTCCGCTTTAGTGACCGACCTGCCACGCAGCTCAAACAGCCGGGTGTACACGAAGAAGTACTCTCCGGAGCTGTGGGCAAGACTGCCGGCCAAGGCGAATTGCGTTTCGGGCTGCGCATTCCGTCCTACGCGCCACCCGGACTCACTTATCAGGATTCGCGAGACCTACTCGACTATTGCCGGCGGATAGATGTTCTTCCTTACGAGGACATTTGGGTCATCGACCACCTGCTCGTCTCGAAGGGCGTGTACGGCGTGTCATGGCTCGACTCGCTAGCCACCCTTTCCGCCGCTGCGGCAATAACCAGCCGGGTTGGCCTGGGTACCGCCGCCCTGGTCCTTCCCCTCCGTCATCCGGTCAGCCTCGCTAAGGAGATCGCGTCCGTCCACCAACTCTCGGGAGGTCGCTTTCGCTTCGGGGTGGCTGTCGGGTGGGATCCCGACGAGTTTGCCGCCATGGGGGTGCCGCTCAAGCAGCGGGGCACCCGCACCGACGAGGCGCTCGAGCTCATCCGCCTGCTCCTAACCGAAGAAGCCGTCACCTTCTCGGGCCGCTACTGGCAGACGCGCGAGCTCACCATCTACCCGCGGGTACCGGAGCCCCCGCCGGTTTGGATCGCCGGCGGCACTCTGACCCACGCCCCCGACACCCCGGACAAACCCTTCATCGCTCCCGGGGTCCTCGATCGGATTCTTAAGGCGGACGGATGGATGGCCCGGTCAAGCGGCAGCGACCCTGCCGATGTGGCCAATGACTGGCGGGTCGTCCAAGAACACCTGACCGCCCAGGGCCGCGACCCGGCCACCCTGACTTTTGGCGCCACCCAGTTCCTCCATGTCACCGAGGAGGGAGATCGGGGAAAAGCCCTCGCTGAGCAGATGCCGCACTTTCTCGAAATCATGGGTGCCCATCGCACCGAAGATGACCTGCGGGCCTCTTATCTGACCGGAACAATCGATGACATGCTCGCCACCATCGAGTCTCTGCGCGGAGCCGGCCTCCAGTACTTGATCCTGACTCCGTTGGCCAAAGATCCCGCCCAGCTAGAGCTGATTACCCGTCACATCGTCGAACCGTTGCGCTGATCGAATCGCCTCCAGAACCCGCTCGGGGGTGGCCGGCAGCTTTCGGATACCGACTCCGATTGCATCGCGCAGCGCGTTGAGGATCGAAGGAGCGGTGGGGATGAGGGAGTGCTCGCCGATCCCTTTGGCTCCATACGGACCCAGCGGGTCGTTCGATTCGACCAGGATGCTCACCACTTCGGGCACATCACCGATAGTGGGAATCAGGTAGTCATGGAGGTTCTCGGTGCGACCGGGGATGTACTCCTCCATCAGCGCCATGCCGATCCCCTGCGCGATGCCACCCTCGATCTGGCCCTCCAGAAGCCCCGGATTCACGGCCCGCCCGACGTCGTGGGCGGCGGTGATCTTCAGCAACCTGACGGTTCCCAATTCCAGGTCGACTTCCAGCTCGGTGAGCTGGGCACCGAATCCGTAGACGGCGTAGGGCTCGCCTTGACCCTTAGCGTCGAGCTCTGTGGTGGGAGGGTCATAAGTGGCCACCGCTACGGCCACCAGGTTGCCCTCGACCGCCGGTAAGGCACCTAGATCGACACGCTTCACCTCACCCCGGTCGTGAACTAGGAACTGCGAGCCGTCGACTTCGAAGGAAGACTCCTCTGACGCTCCGACCAAGCCGAGTAATTGCCGTCGCAGCGATTGGCCGGCGGCAAAGGCGGCATTGCCACTGATGTAGGTCTGGCGGGAGGCGGAAGTCTTACCCGCATCGGGAGTCGTATCGGTGTCTGCTCCAACCCGGATCAACGCCTCGAGTGGCACCCCCACCGCATCGGCGCAGATTTGGCTGATAACGGTGTTTGCGCCCTGGCCGATGTCAACTGCGCCCTGAAAGAGGACGATCCGCCCTTCTCGATCAAGTCCCACCTTGATCGTGGAAGGGTTGGGGAGAGCGGTATTCCCGCACCCGTACCACAGGCCCGCGACCCCGACTCCCCGCCTCCTCTCATCACTGCGCTGGTTGAAGGAAGCGGCTTCCGCCCGGGCGCTCTTCCAGATCGGTCCCAATGCCTCGAGACAATCGACATAACCCACTCCAGCTGCGAATACCTGTCCGGTGACGGTGGGTTGACGAACGGTGAGGGCATTGCGGAGCCGGAACTCGAGCCGGTCGATTCCGACCGCGTCGGCCAATTCGTCGAACAAGCACTCCTGAGCGATCGCTGCTTGCGGCACCCCGAATCCGCGAAAGGCACCTGCAGGCGGGCAGTTGGTGTGCACGGCCGCGGTCCGGGCCCGGTAGGCCTCATAGACATAGGGCCCGCCGGCGTGGATCGGCACCCGGTTGGCAACCGTTGGTCCCCAGGAGGCATAGGCGCCGGTGTTGAAGATGGCTTCGAAGTCCATCGCCAAAAGCCTCCCCTCGGCGCTCGCCCCTACCCGCACTTTCATCTGCGCGGGGTGGCGCTTGGTGGTCGACATCATCGACTCTGGTCTGGTGTAGGTCATCCGCACCGGGCGGTCGAGATGCCAGGCGGCCAAGGCGAGAAACGGTTGGAGGGAGATGTCAAGCTTTCCCCCAAACCCGCCTCCCACCGCGGTAGGGACGATTCGCACCTGGGCGGGATCGAGGGCAAGGATCTCCGCCACTTCAATGAGATCCATGTGGGGGGTCTGGGTGGTGACATGAACCTCGATGCGGTCTCCGATCCTGCGGGCAAATCCCGCCTCCGGTTCGATATAGGCGTGTTCGATGAAGCCGGTCGCGAACTCGCCTTCGATCACCGTGTCGGCGGAGGCGAACGCGGCCTCGAGATCACCGCGCTCGACCCGGCCCCGAATCAGAACGTTCTGTTCCCGAGTGGGATGGAGGAGAGGGGCGCCATCGGCCAAAGCCTCCTCCGTCGACATCAAGGCCGGCAGCTCTTTCCAGTCGATCGGGAAGGTAACGAGATCAATCGCGTCCATCACTTCGGGTTCGCCCACCACCAGCGCCACCGCTTCACCCCGGTAGCGCGCTTCCCGCTCGGCGAAAACCGGCTGGTCGGCGAGCGGCACGATCACCCCGAACCAATTCCGGCCCGGAATGTCGTTGGCGGTGAAAACCGCTACCACTCCTTCGTGCGATTCGACAAAAGCTGCAAGGTCCCCGAATTCGAAAGAGGCGCGGGGATACGGCGAGCGGATCACCCGCGCCACCAGCGCCTCAGGGGGAGACCCGTCAGCACCAAAGATGTCGGTGCCCCGGACCTTGGGGACGCCGTCCACCCACGGCACCCGCTGACCCACGGCTTTTCCTTCCGAGGCTCGTACCGGCTCTTCGTCAAAGTGCGGAGCGGCGATGACTGCGTCGATGATCTTGCGATAGCCGGTGCACCGGCACAACACTCCGCCGAGTCCGTCCTTGACGGCTTGTTCGTCCGGGGCCGGGTTCGTGGCCAAGAGCCCGGCCGCCGCCACCAACATCCCGGGGGTGCAGATGCCGCATTGGGCGGCACCGTGGTGGAGGAATGATCGTTGTAGACGCTCGATCCGACCCGAGGCGTCGAGTCCTTCCAAAGTCACGACCTCGTGCCCGCTTAAGCGACCGATGGGAACCGTGCACCCGTTGACTACTTCGTTGTCAAGCAGAATCGAGCACGCCCCGCAGTCGCCCGCCTCGCAACCAACCTTGGTGGCGGTGAGGCCGAGATCGTCACGCAGCACATCGGTAAGACGGCGCAGTGGTGGTGCGTCGACCTCGACGGGCTTCCCGTTGACCAGGAAGTTGATTGTGGTCAAGCGGACTCCGCATAACGGCGGAGCGAGCGCCGGACCAGGGCCAGGGTCGCATCGAGGCGGTAGGAGGCGGTGGCGCGTACGTCATCGATCGGGGCGAGATCGGTGAGGTGATCCCTGGTCGGCAGATCCTCCAATCGATCGGTTCTTCGAAGACCCCGTAGCTCTGATTCGAGTTGGGTGAGCCTCTGTGCCACCGGAGAACATGCTCCCACTGCGATGCGAGCCTCACCGATGGTGCCATCACTCGCGCCCTTAACCACCGTCGCCACCATCACGATCGAGATCACGAGATAGCTGCGTGACCCGAGTTTCTGGAAATCGGAGAACGCTTCTTCACCGTCGCGGGGAACGATCACTGCCGTCACCAGCTCATCGGACCGAAGATCAGTCTGGCGGTAGCCGGTAAGAAAGTCTTCCAGCGGGATGACGCGGCGCCCTGAATGCGAGGTCAACTCCACCGAAGCGTCGAGCGTCAAAAGCGGGGGAATGCCATCGGCGGCCGGGGAAGCATTGCAGAGATTGCCGGCGATGGTGCCGGCGTTCTGCACCTGTATGCCACCGACCGCGGCAGCGGCGAGGCGCAAGCCATCGAAGACCCGCGGCAGATCAGCTTTTCTGATGTCCGCCCAGCGGGTGAGAGCACCAATCCGATAGGAATCCTCGGTCACGGTGATTCCCCGAAGCTCGTCGAGCCCTGAGATGTCGATCACCGGCTCGGTCAGAGGACGCCCCACCCGGGCCGGATAGAAGTCGGTCGCTCCAGCCACCACTGTCCGCGTCCCGTCGGCCACTGCGATCAGGGCGGAATCGAGGTCAGCGGGTGCCACGTAATCCACACATTCATTCTTGCGTAGATCTGCACCCACAAACCCCGCGATAAATACGCAAGAATGAAGTATGGAGATTCGAAAGCTGGTCACCACGGTTGATGAGGTCCGCGTCGAGGCGGGGCGGCCGGTCGATCCCCACATCAGGCGAGTGGTTGTCGCCGTGGTTCTGCGCAATCCCCATGCCGGACGGTATGTCGAGGATCTCGAAGACTTGATTGAAGCCTCGGTTGAGCTTTCCGAGCTTCTCTCGAGTTCGGCAGTTGCCCACCTCGATGGCAAGCCCGTCCACAGCTACGGCAAGGGCGCCATCGTCGGGAGCAGCGGTGAGTTGGAGCACGCCGCCGCCCTGCTCCATCCCAAGTTCGGCAACCCTCTCCGCGCGGCCAGCGGCGGGGGGAAGGCGATCATCCCCTCCACTAAGAAGCGAGGGGGACCGGGAACGCCCCTTGATATTCCCCTCCATTACAAGGACGCCGCTTTCGTTCGCAGCCACTTCGACGCGATCGAGCTGCGGATCGTCGACGCTCCCACCGACCACGAAATTGTGCTGGCGGTGGCCGTCACCGACGGGGGACGGCCTCATCCCCGAGTAGGGGGCCTCAAGGTTGAGGAGATCGTTGGGGAGGACGGGCTCCGTTGAGCGATCTTGTCATCCGCAACATCGGCACGATCGTCACCGGCATCATCGACCAGCCCCTCGCCAGCGGCAATGCGATCGTCGTCCGCGATGGGGTGATCGCATATGTCGGCGACGACCCCGGGTCGACCGCCGAGGGAGTCGAGAACGTGATCGATGCTTACGGGGCGACCGTGATGCCGGGACTGTGCGACAACCATGTCCACCCGGTCATAGGTGATTACACCCCCCGGCAGCGGCAGAGCGACTTCATCGATAGCTGCCTCCATGGTGGTGTCACGACCATGATCTCGGCCGGGGAGCCTCACACTCCCGGGCGGCCGACCGATCCGGCCGGGGTGAAGGCCCTCACCATCCTCGCCCACAAGTCCTTCGCCAAACTTCGGCCTTCCGGAGTCAAGGTCCACGCCGGGGCAGTCATGCTTGAAGAAGGGCTGACCGAAGACGACTTCGAAGAGATGGCCGCGGCCGGGGTTCGGCTTGTGGGCGAAATCGGGATCTCGGGGGTGAAAGATCCCGAGCTCGCCGCCACCATGACCCGCTGGGCACAGGCCAGGGGTATGAAGGTGATGGTCCATACCGGCGGCGCCTCCATTCCTGGAAGCGGGGTGATCGGGGCCGACTTCGTTGTGAAGGTCCAACCCGACGTAGCCGGTCACACCAACGGAGGTCCCACCGCATTGCCGCTGGCCGACGTCGAGCGGATCTTGGAGGAAACCTCGGCGCGGATCGAGCTCGTCCACAACGGCAACGTCAAGGCCGCGTCCGATGTCGCCCGCTTGGTGGCGACCCGGGGGGAGTTGAGGCGGATCGTCATCGGAACCGATAGTCCTGCCGGCTCCGGTGTGCAGCCCTTGGGCATCCTCCGCGTCATCTCCTGGATCGCTTCGCTGGCCGAAATCGCCCCCGCGAAGGTGGTGGCCATGGCAACCGGCAATGTCGCCGCCTTGCACGGTCTCGACACGGGTGTGGTCGCGGCAGGGCGAGAGGCCGATCTCCTCATCGTCGACGCTCCGCAAGGGTCCCAGGCCACCGACGCCCTCGGGGCGCTGGCCATCGGTGACACCCTGGCGGTGGCGACCGCGATCATCGATGGGAAACCGCGGTTCGAAAAGAGCCGTAACACACCCCCGCCCTCGCGCCCAATCACGATTTCCGCATGAGCGGAACCGAACAACCGAACAGCTTCTCCGAGCACAGGGTCAAGCGGGGTCTCGATTTCGATCCCGCGCGGAGCGCGGTGCTGGTGATCGACATGCTCAACGACTTTCTCGAGCCTGACGGGGCGATGCCGTTGCTCGAAGGGCGCCGTCTATATGAACCGATCCGGCAGTTGCTTAGGTCTGCTCGCAAAAGCGGAACCGCGGTCATCTGGATCTGCGACGAGCACCTGGCCACCGACCGGGAATTCGAAAAGAGATCGGTCCATTGTCTTCAGGGAACCTGGGGGGCGGGGATCGTGGCCGAGCTCGAACCAGACGCGAACGAGCTCCGAATCCCCAAGACTCGCTACTCCGGATTCTTCGAGACCGACCTCGATCACCGTCTCTGCCAGCAGGGGGTCGATCACCTCATCCTCACGGGTGTAGTCACCAACATCTGCGTCCGCTCGACCGCGCACGATGCCTTCTTCCGTGACTACCGCGTCACGATCCCGGTCGAGTGTGTGGCTGCCACCTCCGAGCGTGAGCAGGAATCGACCCTCTACGACTTGGACACCCATTACGCAACGGTGGCAGGTCTGGAGGAAGTTATCGCGATCTTCGACGAGTCGCGACGAACGGTGTGATTACGCTCGAAACCCGATTCACGATTAGCTAACTGGAGGAGAGCAACATGACACGAAGAAGCCTGATCCTCATCAGCCTTGTTTTGGCCCTTGTCGTCGGTGCGTGCGGGGATGGAGGCGGTGCCACAACCACGGACGCCGGTGCCGCCACGACGGATGCCGGTGCCGTCACCACGGTAGAGACAACGGGCGCGGCGACGACGAGCGCCGAAACCACTACGAGCGGCGCTGAGGCCGAAGGCCCGATCAAGATCGGGATCATCGCCGACCTCACCGGCCCCTTCACCACCTACGGCAACAGCCTGGCGAGAAGCGCCCAGCTGGCGGTCAACGAGATCAATGCCGCAGGCGGTATTGACGGACGCCAAGTCGAGGTGATCGTCGAGGACATCCAAACCGATGTCGCCGCCACCGTCGACAAGGCGCGAAAGCTGGTGCAAAGCGACAACGTCGATCTGGTGATGGGCCCAATCGGCTCCGACGCCAACGACGCCGCTTTTGCCGAGGTTGTCGAAGCAGGCGGCAAGCTGCTCTTCTACACCGAGACCTACGAAGGCGGGAAGTGCAACGAGCTTTACTTTTCCTTCGGGGCGGTTCCCGCCCAGCAGATCCGTCCGCTGATTCCGATCTTGCAGGAGGCATACGGGACCAACGCGATGTTGTTCGGTGCCGACTATGTCTGGCCGCGGCGTAGCTTCGAGATCGCCAAGCCGATCATCGAGGAGAACGGGGGCACGGTCGTCTCCG
>JBPCQV010000086.1:0-8225 GCA_050997725.1 Acidimicrobiia bacterium | reverse complement strand
GAGCAGATTTCCGACGATTCGCTCGAGTTGCTGATAGTCCCCCATCACATCAACGCCTGGCTCGACATCCATGGCCACATCGACGTGCCGGCTTTCGGCGGCGGGATCGAGCGAGGTCTTCACCTTTTCCACCAGCAGGGAGAAATCAACGTCGGTTGGAGTGGCCTCTGTTTCCGCGGAGCGCTTGAAGTCCAAGATCTCGTCAACGATTCCCGAGAGACTCCGGGCGCTGGCCCTAACCAGTTCGAGATCGGCTTTGGTTTCCCCCACAGCCCCTTCGAGCAGCCATTCGGTGTAGCCGATAATAGCGGTGAGGGGGGTTCGCAGCTCGTGGGTCATGTTGGACACGAACTGGTCACGCATTTTTTCCAACTTGTCCTGCGCCTCGATCCGGGGCGTGGCATCGCGGATCACGATCGCCCGGCGGACGCGATTCGAGTTCTCGATCACCTGCCCTTCCGAAACCTCCGCCCAAAACTCGGTGCCGTCGATACGTCGGCCACGAGTGAGGACGGCTCGATGCGCAACCATCACCTCGGCATCGAGAGGCTGCACCAAGAAGTCGGTGAACCGTTCGCCCAGCAGGTGGCCCCCCAGCATGTCCTGACTCGACTGATTGGCACGCCGAATGATGTCTCCTTCGTCGACCAGGAGGACGCCGTCCAACGCCGCGTCGAAAACCCCTTCGATCTCGCCCAGAAGGTCACGCCGCCGCGTGGCCTCGGTGGAAACGAAGAGCAGAACAACCTGTGTGACTAGCAAGAAAGCCAGCGCGGCGATTATCGGAGGGACTTGGCTTGGGAAGATCACAAACGGTCCGATGCCGCTCTCGGTGGCGATGACATTGAGGAACGAGGTCACTGCTGTGATCATCACTGTGCCCCGTTGACCCAGGTAGATCGCCGAAACGATCAAGGGCACGAGGAGCAGGTAGGCGAAGTTGCGAGAGGTGAGCGCCCCCAACAGGATCGTGAACATGAGCACGCCGACGCTTGCCAATCCGAAGAGGAGGGTATGAATCCACTTCTTAATGGGGCTGCGATCCCGGATGGCTGAGACGATCGCCAGGGCGCCGGGCGCGATCAGGGCGATTCCAAGGGCGTCGGCTGCGAACCAGGAGAGCGCGGCACCGCCAAATGAGACATCGAACGTGATAGCGGTCACCGTCCCGCCGATGACTGCTCCAGCCGCGGGGCCGAGCCCCCCAGCTTTGAAGAGAGCGCGGATATCGGATACGCGCACAATCCGGTGCGCCTCCGGGAGCCGGCCACGCAAGATCTTGCCCGCTATGTGAGCTTCGACCGTGTTGGCAATTGCCGCTCCGAGGATGAACGCCCATTTGTCCCCACCCATAGGTATTGCTGAGAGAACCGTTCCCAGAAAGACGCCGGCCAGTACGTTGCGCCGGAGTCGTTGTGGAGCAGTGGTGACGAGGGCGGCGGCGACGCCGGCCGCCGGCCAGAAGATGGTGATGCCCATGGCTCCGGCATGTAGCCCAAGCCCGGAGATCGCCGCCAGAGCCATCAGGAGAGCGGCGCCGGTCGTCGCTGTCCATGGCGCGGCCCGGTGAACTTTCCTCACATGGGTCGCATCGGCAGCTGAGCGACCCCCCTGTAGGGTCAGCGGGCGATTTCGAGCAACCGTTGCGCGGTCGATTCGGGAACTGGTGTCACCGATAGGCGACTCCCGCGCCGCAGGATCGGAAGGTCTTCGGGGGAGAAGGTCGCTCGCAACTGGTCGAGGGGGATGAAGGTGGGGAACTTCTCGACGAACTCGACAGTCACCGTATGCCAGCGAGGCTTGTCAGCGGTGGCGGCTTGGTCAAAGTATTTCGACTGCGGATCGAACTGTGTCGGGTCCACCACCATGATCTCGATCACCCGCGCCAGCCCGGCGAGCCCGGGAGGTTTGGCGCTCGAATGATAGAAGAACGGCAGGTCGCCAACTTCTGCCTGGGTCAGAAAGTTGCGGGCGATGTAGTTGCGAACGCCATCCCAAATCGTCGAGCCATCTCGGGCAAGGTCGTCGATGCTGTAATCGCTGGGCTCGGACTTGTAGAGCCAATACTTCATAAATCCATTCTTGCGTAAAAGCCCCCGTGATTAGGGGCGCCAAGTTACGCAAGAATGGAGGGTATGGCGGTGCAGATGCCTGACAAACCCGTGCTCGAGGGGCTCGAGGACAAGTGGCGCGCCCGCTGGGAAGAGCAGGGCACCTACCGGTTCGATCGGAGCCGCACCCGAGAAGAGGTGTTCTCGATTGATACGCCTCCACCCACGGTGTCGGGGCGGCTTCATATCGGTCACGTCTTCTCCTACACCCACACCGATCTGATTGCTCGTTATCAACGGATGACCGGCAAAGAGGTCTTCTACCCGATCGGGTGGGATGACAACGGGCTCAACGTGGAGCGAAGGGTGCAGTTGATGAGCGGGACCATGGTTGATCCGACCCTTCCCTACGACCCCGATTTCACGCCGCCGGCCGAGCCTCCGAAGCGGCCGATTCCAGTTTCCCGACCCAACTTCATCGAGCTTTGCGAGCAGATCGTGCCGGAGCTGGAAGCCGAATATCACGAGTTGTGGGCGCGGGTGGGGCTATCGATCGACTGGTCGCACACCTACACCACCATCGGCCCCCGCGCCACCAAGGTTTCCCAGCGCGCATTTCTCAAGTTGCTGTCGGAGGGAGTGGCCTACCGGTCTGAGTCACCTACTTTGTGGGATGTCGACCTGCGGACCGCTGTGGCGCAAGCCGAGCTCGATGACCGCGAGGTCCCCGGCACCTACCAGCGGTTGATCTTCAGTGGTCCCGACGGCGATGATTTGCTGGTCGACACGACCCGGCCGGAACTACTGCCGGCCTGCGTTGCCCTGGTAGCCCACCCCGACGATGAGCGCTACCAGCCGCTCTTCGGGCAAAGGGCAACCACCCCTTTGTTTGGGGTTTCGGTCCCGATAGTCAGCCACCACCTCGGCGACCCTGAGAAGGGAACCGGGTTGGCGATGATCTGCACCTTTGGAGACACCACGGACGTGATCTGGTGGCGAGAGCTCGGTCTTGAGACTCGCGCCCTCGTCGAACGCAACGGCACCATGCGCGCCGTCGAATGGGGGGCGGAGGGGTTCGCCAGCGACGACGCTCTCACTGCCCAGAAGGCTTACGACCAGATTGCCGGAAGATCGACGAAACAGGCGAAAGAGATCGTCACCAGTTTGCTTGCCGAGGCAGACAAGCTGGCGGCCGAGCCGCGGCCCATCACCCATTCGGTCAAATTCTGGGTGAACGGCACTCGTCCGCTCGAAATCGTGACGTCGGATCAGTGGTTCATCCGCTACCCCGATCAGGGAGTGCTCATCGAGCTCGGCAGCCAAATCAACTGGATCCCTGACTTCATGCGGGTGCGCTACGAGAACTGGGTCAACGGGCTCGTGGGTGATTGGAACATCACCCGGCAGCGTTACTTCGGAGTGCCCTTTCCTATTTGGTACCCGATCGACGAGCGAGGCGAGATCGACTACCTGTCACCGATTGCTGCCCCCGAGGACCGGTTGCCCATCGATCCGTCGACAGATACGCCCCCGGGTTTTGAGCCGGGGCAGCGAAACCAGCCAGGAGGATTTGCCGCCGATGTCGACGTGATGGACACGTGGGCGACGTCGTCGCTCTCGCCACAGATCATCACCGGGTATCAGGATGATCCCGACCTCTTTGCCCGCACCTATCCGATGGACCTGCGTCCACAAGCGCACGAGATCATCCGCACCTGGCTGTTCTCGACGGTCGTTCGCGCCCATTATGAGTTCGGGGCCATCCCCTGGCGAAATGCGGCCATCTCCGGTTTCGTCATCGACGCCGATCGCAAGAAGCTCAGCAAGTCGGCCGGCAACAGCCCCGACGACCCGGTCGCGATGCTCGATCGCTTCGGTGCGGATGCCGTCCGTTATTGGGCGGCCCAGGGTCGACCTGGGATGGACATGGCCTTCGACGAGGGGCAGATCAAGATCGGACGCCGCCTCGCCACCAAGGTGCTCAATGCCTCACGGTTCGTGCTCGGACTGGCAGGCGACACGTCTGGCCAACCGACCGCACCGCTCGACCTCTCCCTTCTTACGGGCCTGGCCGACTTGGTTGACGAGGCAACTGCCGCCTTTGAACGCTTTGACTACGCCCGTGCCATAGAACGTATCGAAGAATTTTTCTGGCCCTTTTGCGATGACTATCTGGAACTGGTCAAAGGACGCGCCTACGCCGACGACGGTGAGCCCAGCCGTTCGGCCCGGGCGACTCTCGCGCTCGCCCTCGAGACGCTCCTCAAACTCTTCGCGCCGTTCCTTCCCTATGTGACTGAGGAGGTGTGGTCGTGGTGGAAGGAAGGCAGCATCCACCGCTCTCCTTGGCCACGGTCCGACGCGATCCGCCCTGCCGCCGTCGAACGTGATGGGCTCCTCACTCATGCGGGGCTCGTGCTTTCTCTGATTCGCAAGGCGAAGACTGATGCCCAGTCGTCGATGAAAACGCCGCTCGCCGCCCTCACCGTCCGCGCTCCCACCGACACTCTGGAAGCGATCGCCCTCGTGGAGGATGACCTCCGCAACGCGGGCGTCATCACCGGTGACTTCACCTTTGAACCCTGCGACGATCTCGCGGTCGAAGCCGTCTTCGGCTAGCCGGCGCTTTCCCGGGCGGCTTCGATCTGACGGGTCCCGAGCCGGCCGATCGCGTAGATGGCAAGGAACGCCTGCAACACGCCCGCCACGAAGAAGGGCGAGCGCAGTCCCAACTCCCGAGTCGACAGGTTGGCGACCACCGCCACCAAAAGTCAATGAACTGGACCGCTAGTCGCCTTCTATGGGCTGCAACCGTCGCTGTACGACGGTTGCTACCCAGGGTTTCGCCGAAGTTCCAGTCCCGTCGGGGTCGGCGCGATCGGTGATGACGCCCGCCGGCAGCGTGAAGATCAGCCAGGGGAGGCGAGTAGCGACTCCGACCAATGCGATCTGTATGGGCGGCGGGTTACAGCCGATGCCAGCCAGGGGTACGCGATCAACGCCACGCCGTCACCAAAGTTGGAGATGACGCTCGCGATCCAAAGCTTCCAGTAGTTGGCGCCCAAAGTGCGGTGGGGGATGTCTGCCATCGGGCGGCTCATAATTGTATGTAATGCGTGTGCGCCCGGCCGATATGTCCGACGTCCCCCGCCTCGCCGAGATTCACGTCCGGTCATGGCAAGTTGCCTATCGAGAGATCGTCCCTGCCAAGTTTCTGGCTGAGCTCTCGGTCGAACGGCGAGAGGAGACCTGGAACAAGAACCTCGGCGAAACGTTCGTGGTTGAACACGGGAACGGAGTTGCCGGATTTGTTCGAGTTGCTCCCTCCGAAGATCCCAACCTGGGCGAGGTGCAGTCGATCTATCTCGATCCGGCCCACTATCGGCGCGGGTTAGGACGGTCTCTATTGGCAGCGGCTGAAGAACGGCTGGCGGAGTTGGGTTTTCAAAACGCGATCCTGTGGGTCTTTGTCGACAACTGGGCCGCACGCCGTTTCTACGAGGCAATGGGCTGGCGCGCTGAATCGAGGACGGCGTTGATGGAGCTCGGTGGCCGCCAGCTCACCGAGATTCGCTATCAAAAGACCTTGCGATGAGGCGGGCGCGGGTTGTTCACCCGGTTGAACAAATGACCGTCGGCGAATGGAGACGGCATCTTCAAGGGACCGAAGTCGTAGCGGTCTTGTCGCTCGCGCACGAACACCTGCTGGGCGCGCTCGTCACTCAACTCGGCGAAGGCTCACTGATCAGCGCTACTCGGCCCGTCGGCGAGGCGCTCAAGGTGGTAGCCGGCGGGTTGATTGTGGAATCGGTCGACCGAAACGGGGTGGTGCATTTGGTCGAGCCGTATGCGTTTGCGGCTGAACTGGGTCGGCGTGTCATCGACCTGCTGGACGATGACAAAAGCATTGACTTGCTGCCGATGCTTGCTCGAGCAGCTACCCCCTTGAGCTTCCAGATCCCCGCCGGCGACTCTTGATCGCCCACACCGTCAACGCCGTCGCCGCCCCGGCAGCCGCAGCCCCGGCGAGAACGGGCTTGGGCTGGATTCGCGATCTGAGGGCAACCGGCTTTTCGAACTCGAGGATCTCCCACTCTCGCTCCACCGCAGTCTCGCGCAGCTCCTTGTCGGGGTTGACCGCCACCGGATGCCCGACGGCTTCCATCATCGGGAGATCGGTGAACGAGTCGGAATAGGCGAATGAGTCTGGGAGTGAAAGGTCTTCCCGAACCGCCAGCTCGCGCATCGCCTCCGCCTTCCCCGGACCGTAGGCGTGGAAGTCGATCGCACCCGTGTACTTTCCCTCCTCATCGATCTCGGGCCGAGTCGCGATGACATTGTCGAGACCCAGGTAGCGACACAGCGGTTCGACGATCTCGATCGGAGAAGATGAGATAACGATCACCTTGCGGCCGGCGCGTTGATGCTGGTCGATGATGGAAAGCGCTTCCGCGTAGACCAGGGGGGCCACGACGTCCGCCACCGTCTCGTCCACCAAAGCTTCGATCTCCGCTTTCCTCCAGCCGGTGGTGAGCTCGGACAGCTCCTGGCGCATCCGCTCTAGCTGGGCATGGTCGGCGCCGAACATTTGGTAATACGTTTGGGCGATCGCGGCCTTGATCAAGGCTCGCCGATTGAGAAATCCGGCGCGATAGAGCGGACGCGAAAACGCCAACGTCGACGATCGGGCGATGATCGTTTTGTCGAGATCAAAGAACGCGGCCTGGCCCGTCATCCCCAAATTCTACGAAACCCTCCATTAATGCCAGAGATCCGGGCGAACAACAAGGGGTAGCCGGGGGGCAAATCCCTCCGTACTTTCTGAGCCGTGACCAGGGTTCTTGGGCTCAAAACCGAAGTTGACGCCGTGCTCGGCGCCGTTGCTCCGCTGGGGCTGGCGGCGGCGGCGGGAGCCACTTCGCTCATCATCGACCTCGACCCCAACGGCCCGAGTTATCCCGGCGAGCGGTCGCTTGCGGAGATGGTCGCCGAAGGCCCTCGGCGCGTCGAGCTGGCCCCGACCGGCGGTTCGGTGGCGGTGCTCCGCAACGGTGGAGTGGATTGGAACGCGGCGGCCGAAATCGTGGAACGCCTCGCCGCCACTTGGCCGGCCATTGTTCTCCGGGTTCCCCTTGACGGCAGCAACCTGCCTTGGCCGGTGATCCCGGTCGTTCCCCTCCTGCCTGGGGTCCTGGCGTCCGGTCGCTCGCGGCCGGCGGTGTGGCAGAAGACAGATCGTGGCCAGCGGCCGCCGGGCCCAGGCCCGGCGCTGCCGCCGCTTCGGCGCGCCGCTCTGGTTTCTCTGCTCGAGCTTCGCTACCTGCCCGCGCGCCGGTGGGTTCATGCATGGCAAGCGGTTTGGGAGTTGCCGTGGCCGCAAAGCTGACCGACAGGGTCACGGGTGCTCTGCTCTCTTCCGACACCCCCCTCGATCGCGAGCACCTCCGCAAAGCCACTCGACGGCTGCTGGCCGAGGAGGCGCCGCTCGCGGCCGACGCCCTCGTGGAGGAAGTCGTGGACGGGCTCGTCGGCTTGGGGCCGCTCGAAATGTTGCTGCGTGATCCCGATGTTTCCGATGTGCTCGTCAACGGGCCTGGCGCCGTCTTTGTCGAACGGGGTGGCCAACTAATCGCAGTCGATGTGGCTTTCGCGGACGACGCTGCCGTCGTTGCCGCGGTGGAAAGAGTGATCGCTCCCCTCGGCCTGCGGCTTGATCGGGCCTCGCCCACGATCGATGCGCGGCTTGCGGACGGCAGCCGGTTGCACGCCGTGATCCCTCCGGCGGCAGTCGACTTCCCGCTCGTCGCGGTGCGGAGATTTGTGAATGCGATCGACTCGCTCGACGGGTTGCTCGCCCGCGGTTCGATCACCGCCGACCAGTTGGATGGATTGCGGACGCTGGTGCACGAGCGGAAGAACCTGATCGTGAGCGGGGGGACCGGCACCGGGAAGACCACGTTGCTCAACCTTCTCGGAAACGAGATACCAGGAAATGAGCGGGTCGTGACTATCGAAGACGCCGCGGAGCTTTCGTTCCGCGGGCACGTCGTCCGTCTGGAAGGCCGGCCCCCGAACTCCGAAGGAAAGGCGAGATTCTCCTTCGGACCCTCCTGCGCTCGGCACTGCGTCTGCGGCCCGATCGCATCGTGATTGGTGAAGTGAGAGGCGCGGAGG
>JBPCQV010000201.1:0-10529 GCA_050997725.1 Acidimicrobiia bacterium | reverse complement strand
GCCGCCGGACAGATCGCTGAAGTGGGTGAACCCGTGATCGACTATCCAGACGATGGCTTCGCGTGCAATCCCAGATTGGACAAGCTCGGAAACGGCCAAAGCCGATAGATCGGCCGGACGGACCTGATCAAGTCGATTGACCAGGTCACGCATCACCACCGAAAGCGCCGTGTTTCGCTCATGCGTGGCCCTTGCGTACCCGCCAGGCCTGCTTCTCAACCCGATGGATCGGGCTTTCGCTTAGGAAATCTGTCCGCAAGGCGACTGCGGAATGATGCCGGTTGCCTGCCCGATCATTTCCGCCACTTGCCCCCGGCTGAGAAGGCTATCGAGAGGCAGGTCCAGGATCGGACACACATCAGCGAGGCCCAGATATTGCAGCTCGGCAAGGGCGATCGCCGGCTGTATCTCCCACCGTGGAGGGGGTTCGGGAACGGTGAATCCTTGGGCCTGCTCAAAGCTGCTCTGCCGCAGCGACCAGAGCAGCATCGTGACCATCTGCCCCTTGGTCATCGGAAGTGGGGGGCAAGGCTCGGATTCGCAGGGATTGGAGTAGAGGGCGCCAAGCACACCGGTGAAAGGGGCATCGGGAGGTGGTGGGGGCAGGGGGATCTCGAAGCCCGAGACGGCGCCCAGCCAAAGGGCGGCATCGAGCTCAGTCGCGGCCAGCATCGGACAAACCTGAGATCCCCACGGTTCACACCGGGTCGAAGCGCCGAGCGTGGCAAGCAGTTCAAAGACGACCTCGGAGCGGTAGCCGTCGTCGTCATTGAAGGCTCCGTCAAACGCGGTCGCGAAGGCCGGCTGGCCGCTGTTGGTGCGGGCCCAGCGGAGACTCGGATACGGATTGATCGCGCCGACCCCGGGCATGTGGAGCTCAAAGTGGAGGTGGGCGGCGCCGGGCTCAGCGTTGCCCGAATCGCCCACCCAACCAATCACCTCACCGGCGGCGACTCTGCTTCCTTCGACGAGGTCAGGCCGGACGCCGTTGCCGCGTCCGTTATCTGAGCCCAGAGTGTCATTGTTGAGATGGAGATACCAGGACGACCAGCCGTCGTCGTGGTCGAGGATTATCCAACAACAGTTGCCGCGGCTGTTTCGTATCGAACGGATCGTTCCACTGGCAACGGCCACCACCGGGGTCATCTTGGGCGCCATGATGTCGTTGCCGCGGTGGAGTCGGGTGCCTCCGTCCCGGTCGGCTCCCCAGCTCGAGGCCACTTCGAGGTACTCAGGAACCGGCCAGACAATCTCCCGGACCCGATAAATACGGTTCAACGGGGTAGGGGGAGGCACCGTTGTGGTGGTTGTCTCGCCCGGGAAGCTGGTAGTGGTGGTTGCGTCCCAGGTGGTGGGCGTAGTCACCGGGAGCGTCGTGGTCGGCGACACCGTGGTGGGTGGTGAAGCCGTGGTCGTACTAGCGCTCGTGGTCGTTGTCGTTGGGAGAGGGTGGGTTGTGGTGGTTGTTTCGCCCGGGAAGCTGGTGGTGGTGGTGGCCGTGGTCACATCGCCGCTGGTGGTCGTGGTCACAGCAAGCGTCGTGGTCGGCGACGCCGTGGTGGGTGGTGAAGCCGTGGTTGTTGTAGCGACCGTGGTGGTGGTTGTCGTTGGGTGAACGCGGGTGGTGGTGGTGGGTTCGACGGTCGTGGTGGTGGTTTCGGCAGTCGTCGTGGTTGTCGCGGCAGGCCTTTCGGACGTCGGACGTTCAGCCAGCTGCCTGGCTGAACCGATGGCCTGTGCGGGCACTGCGAGCAGCAGGGCGAGAACGACCAGCACGAGCGGGGACCCACGCTCCCTCATCCTTTGCCCAGGCTACCAAGGGTTTCCAGCAACCAATCGACAGATTTGCCCAGATTGGTGGGCCGTGAGGCCGGATTCAGGAAAGAAGGACGGTGGCGACAGCGAGAAAGCCGGCAAAGCCGAGCAGGTCGGTCACCGTGGTCAGGAAAAGGTTCGAGCCAAGGGCGGGGTCGAATCCGAGACGTCTGAGTCCGAGAGGGATCCCCGAGCCGGCGGCGCCGGCGATCACCAGGTTGGCCATAGCCGCGATGGCCATCGACAAGCCGATCCGCGCCGGGCTCGGTCCGTTTCGCAACGTCTGCATAACGTAGCCAAGCGTTCCGGAGAGCAAGGCGATGGCCACCCCGTTGATCGCTCCGATCCTGGCCTCCCGGGCAACTACTCGGCCTCCGCTGGCCGCGGGAATCTCGTCGGCGGCGAGGCCGCGAATGACCACGGCCAGGCTCTGGGCGCCGGCGTCACCGCCGATCCGAGCGATGAGCGGCATCAAGGCCGCCAGCACCACGAAGCTGTCAAGGATCTCATTGAACTGGCTCACAGCCCACACCACCGTTCCCGAGAGGAACACGTCAAAGACAATCCATGGAAGTCGAGCCCGGACCGAAGACCACACCGGGCTCCGGACGTTCTCGGTGAGACCGGCGCCCATGGCAGCGGCGAAGTCCTCGCTGGCCTCTTCCTGGACTGACTCGATCACCGAGTCGGTGGTGACAACGCCCATCAGGATTCCCTGATTATCGACAACGGGGACGGCCCTGATGTGATACTGCGAGATGATCTCGTTGACCTCCTCACGGTCGGCGAAGGTACTAACCACGATCGGGTCGGTGACCATCGCCTCCCCCAATCCGATGCCGGGCCGGTTGAAGACCAGGTCTCGGAATGAGATCACCCCCAGGAGCGCCCCGTCGTCCCCGGTGACGTAGACATAAGAGAGATCCTCCAGCTCATCACGTAGCTGGCGAATGCGCTCGATAGCCTCGCCGGCCGTCATCCCTACCGGCAGACGCGCTACGTCGGTGGTCATCAAGCCGCCGGCCGAGTCGGGGGCGTAGGCGAGCAACCTGCGGACCTCCGTGGCGGCTTCGTCGGTGAGCAAATCGATGATCAATGCAGCGGCTTCCCCCGAAACCTCACTCAACAGGTCGGCGGCATCTTCGGGGGACATCTCCTCGAGCAACGCCGCCGCTTCAGCCACCGGCAGCTCTTCGAGCAGGTCGGCGGCGATCTCCGCTTGCAGTTCTGCAAGGACCTCCGCGGCTTCGGGGGCCTCGAGACCGGAGATGAGCTCGGCGAGCACGCCCTCGTCGAGCTCTTCGAGAATTGCTGCCGCGGCTCCTGGGGCGGCCTCGGCCAAAGCCTCCCATTCCTCACCGTGGGCGTCGAGATACTCCTCGACGTCGGCCGGTTTCGAGCGCGCTTGCGCCAAAAGCTGGCGAGCGAGTTGGCGCGGGCTGCGAAGCCTGAGTTTCACAACGTCAGGCTAAGTCCCTCCTAGGTGCTGAAGGCGCGCACGTTTTTGATCGTAAAGGAGAACGTGCCTCCCGGGGCTTTGTAGCTGATCGTTTCTCCGACCCGAGCGCCAAGCAACGCATGACCTAGGGGACCTGCAGGCGAGGCGAGGAGGAAGCCCGGCTCCTTGTTTTCAGGGGTCGCGACGAAGTACTCGACCTCATCCCCATCGGAGTCGACGACAGTGACCACCGAACCGATCCGAACGGTGCCGTCGTCGCTCGGTTCCTCCACCTTGGCATGGGCCAGGATCGACTCGACCTGACGTATGCGTGCTTCCATCAATCCCTGATCGTTCTTGGCGGCATCGTAATCCCCGTTCTCGCGCAGATCGCCATGCGAGCGGGCCTCGGCAAGCCGCGCCTCCATGCTGCGGCGGCCGTTGATCTTCAGGTCGTCGAGCTCGGCGGTCAGCTTCTCAAAGGCCGCCTTGGTGAGCCAGGTCGTATTTTCGGGCATGAGTAAAGAGGAAGGATAAGCGCGACCAGCCGAGGGCCTAACCGACTGCCTGGGTGATCTGACGGAGCTCGCGCTTCAAGTCGTTGACTTCGTCGCGGAGGCGGGCGGCGTACTCGAAGCGAAGCTCCTTTGCCGCTTGGTGCATCTCGTCTTCGAGCGACATGATCAACCGGGTGAGATCGTCGCCACCCAGATTGAGCGGTTCCCGAGAGGTGAGCTCCCTTCTTCGGCGGTCGCCCGGAGCTGGCTCGGAGGCCACGAGGTCGAGGATGTCGGATACCTTCTTCCGCACAGTTTGCGGATCGATGCCGCGTTCAAGGTTGTACTCCTCTTGCAACCGGCGCCGGCGGTTGGTCTCGTTGAGGGCGTGCTGCATCGACCTTGTGACCTGATCGGCGTACATGATCACCTGCCCGTCGACGTTGCGAGCCGCGCGGCCGATGATCTGGATCAGGGAGGTCTTGGAGCGGAGGAACCCCTCCTTGTCGGCATCGAGGATCGCCACTAGCGAAACCTCGGGCAGGTCAAGCCCTTCGCGGAGGAGGTTGATGCCGACCAGGACGTCGAACTCGCCTAGGCGGAGGTCGCGCAGAATCGAGATGCGCTCGAGAGTGTCGATCTCGGAGTGAAGGTATCTCGCGCGCACCCCCATCTCGAGCAGATAGTCGGTGAGGTCCTCGGCCATCTTCTTCGTGAGGGTCGTCACCAGGATCCGCTGATCTATCGCCGCGCGGATACGAATCTCGTGCAGGAGATCGTCGATCTGGCCTCGGGTGGGCTTTACAACAACTTCGGGATCCACCAATCCTGTCGGGCGCACAATCTGCTCCACCACTTGCGATGAGCGGGAAAGCTCGAAATCGGACGGGGTGGCCGAAAGAAAGACGATCTGATTCGCCTTTTCCAGCCACTCATCGAATCGAAGCGGGCGATTGTCCATCGCTGACGGGAGACGAAAGCCATGTTCGACCAGCATGGACTTGCGGCTGTGGTCGCCCTCAAACTGTCCCCCAATCTGGGGCACGGTGACGTGCGACTCGTCGATGATCGTGAGGTAGTCGTCGGGAAAGTAGTCGAGCAGGGTGTATGGGGCTTCACCGGGCTCGCGGCCATCGAGAAAGCGCGAATAGTTCTCGATGCCATTGCAGAAGCCAACCTCGCGAATCATCTCCAAGTCGTAGGCAGTCCGCATCCGCAGGCGCTGCGCTTCGAGGAGCTTTTGGCGACTCTCGAGCTCAGCCAGGCGGTGCGCCAATTCCTCTTCGATCTGGACGGTGGCGCGCAACATTCGCTCGCGCTCGGTGACATAGTGCGATGCCGGGAAGACAACGATCTCGGGCATCTCCTCGACGACCTCGCCCGTGATTGGGTTCATCCGGAGGATTCGTTCCACCTCGTCGCCAAAGTATGAGAAGCGGATCACCGACTCCTCGTAGGCCGGCATCACCTCGAGGGTGTCGCCCCGGACTCGGAACTTACCCCGGATCAGGTTCACTTCGTTGCGCTCGTATCCGATGTCGATCAACCGCCGGATCGCATCACGCATCGGGTATTCCACGTTCGCGAACAAACGCAGGAGCTGGCCCTCATACTGCTCTGGCGACCCCAAGCCATAGATGCAGGAGACGGAGGCGACGATGATCACGTCCCGTCGGACGAGCAGAGCCGATGTCGCCGAATGGCGCAGCCGATCGATCTCGTCGTTGACCGTTGCATCTTTCTCGATGTAGGTGTCGGTCTGGGGGAGGTAGGCCTCGGGCTGGTAGTAGTCGTAGTAGGAGACGAAATACTCCACCCGGTTCTCAGGGAAGAAGTGGCGAAACTCGTTGGCCAACTGGGCGGCCAGCGCCTTGTTGGGGGCAATGACGATCGTCGGCTTTTGGACCGCTTCGATCGTCCAAGCGATCGTGGCCGATTTTCCCGAGCCGGTAATCCCGAGGAGCGTTTGAAACCGGTCGCCGCCTTTGATGCCGCGTGCCAACATTTCGATGGCCTTGGGCTGGTCGCCCGCTGGGGCAAAGTCGGATTGGACACGAAACTCGGGCACGAAGCCGATTCTACGGATGGGGTAGGACAAGAGGTCTGACGCTAAGCGTCAGAGCTCAGACATCAGACGGGGATCAAGCGATTTGGCTCTTCTCTGGGCTGTAAACGTCGTTGTACGACGGTTACTACCCAGGGTTTGCGACTGGGTACCGTTTCCCGTGTGGACCGCGAAGAACGGCTTTCGTATATCGCTTCCGCTCTTTCGATCGGGGGAGTTGAGCGGCACCTGTTTCTGTGCGCTGAGCAGAAGAACCCGAAATGTGCGCCATATGAGGAGACGTCAGAGGTTTGGCGGTATCTGAAGAAGAGGCTGAAGGAGCTCGGCCTGACTTCGGGTCCGCCTTCGTGGGGTGGCAAGCCGGACCAAGAAGCAGAGCCGGTGCCACCCGGCGGCGGACGGGTGCTACGAAGCAAGGTTGATTGTCTGCGGATTTGCGACAGCGGCCCGATCGCTGTGGTCTATCCGGAAGGAACCTGGTACCGGGGGGTAACGGTCGAGGTCATGGAGCGGATCATTACCGAGCACCTCATCGACGGGAAACCGGTCGAGGACCACGTTTTCGCAATTGGGCCATTGCTATGAGGTGGCTAAGGCGAGGTTTTGCTCTCGCCGTAGCGTGGCGATTGTTCGGGCCCGTCTTGCCCCCGCGCTGGCGCAAGCCGCAAGAGCATCCCTGGCGGGTCCCGGCCCGCACGCTGTTCGTCGGAGATCGCGAGCTTTCGATTCGGGAAGCGGGGCCGCTCTCGGGTTCTCCGGTAATCCTGATCCACGGCTTGGCCGGATCGTCGATGGCGGAGTGGTACAAGGTGGCGCCGATCCTCTCCGAGCACCACCGCTTGATCATGATCGACCACCGTTCGCACGGTCTCTCAGTCGCCGAACGGGGCCGGTTCGAGATTGCGGACGAAGCCGATGACGCCGCCGACATCCTCCGTCAAATTGGAGTCGGCCCGGCGACAGTCGTTGGGTACTCGATGGGTGGTGCCATTGCGCAGGCCGTCGCCTACCGCCACCCCGAGCTCGTCTCTCACCTCGTTCTCGTTGCCACCATGTCTCATCATCCACGCTGGTGGAAACAGTCTCGTCTCGCCGGAGCGATCATCGCTCGGGCGTGGGAGCGGATCACCGGCACCGCACCCCCGAAGTACGGACGGGGTATCTGCTCGCGGTCGGCGCCGTCGCCCCCGAGCACGGACGCTGGCTCTGGGAAGAGACCCACCGCCGCGACCCCGACGCCGGCGCCGAAGCCAGCTTGGCTCTCCTCCGCTTCGACTCCCGGCCCTGGCTCAGTCGCCTTGCGATGCCGACCCTGGTCGTGATCCCGACGAGAGACCAGTTGGTGCCGACAACCTGGCAACGCGAACTCGCCAGTCGGCTCACCAATTCAGTGGTCTACGAGATCGAGGGCGCCCATCACGAGGTGCCATGGACCCACGCGGACCAATTGGCGCGCCGGCTCATGGAGTTCTTGGACTAAATCGGTTCGTTCGAGAAGTATCGCCATGCCACGAAGGCGACGCCGGCGATGGACAGAATCAAAAGCAGCTTCTTCACATAAACCTCCTTCGCCGAGGTTAGTTCTACAAATCCGGCAAAAACTACGATCGGGGGCCTTATGAAACTCCGAATCCTCCTAGTTGCTGTCCTCGCTGCTTTGTCCGCGTGTGGAACCACCGCCGGTTCCACGACGACCACCACGTCCGTGACGACCACGACCACCACGGTCTCGGAAGAAGCAACTACCACCCAAGGGGAAGTGCCGTTGATCCGAGTTGAAGGAGGCGAGAAAACCAAGGGCCTTGACACGCTATCGGTGCAGGCCGGTGAGCACGTGGTCTTCGATGTCATCGCCGACGTCGATGACGAGGTCCATGTCCACGGTTACGACTTCCATTTTGCGGTGACACCGGGTGAAACCACCCGGGTTGAATTCACCGCCGAGAGCACCGGGATCTTCGAGGTCGAGCTAGAGGAAGCAGTGATTCATCTGGTGGACATCGAGGTCACTCCTTGACCCGAGCGCCGATCATTGCCCATGGCATCGGCGGCCGACTCGACCTTCCAGTACCAGTCTCCTACTTTGCCGCCGGCGCGGCAGTAGTGCTCATCGTCTCCTTCGTTGCGCTGGCAGCTCTGTGGAAGAAACCGCGGCTGCAGGCCGGACCTACCTACGACGCGAAAAGCACCGGCTCGATTCCCACCTGGTGGCTCAGTTGGGCGGGAGTGCTTGGCCTGGGTTTAGCGGTTATCGGCGAGCTCGCCGCCCTGCTCACCGGCCAGGAGAGCACCGGAACCCGCAACATCGCCCCCGTATTGCTGTGGGTCTACTTTTGGCTCGTGGTGCCGTTTGCCGGACTCGTGCTCGGCAACCTCTACACGGCCGTCAACCCTTGGCGCACGTTGGGTCGCTGGCTCGGCATCGGTGAGGTGGAGCGAGCTCGACCGCGATTCGGAATTTGGCCCGCAGTCATCGGTCTCCTCGCTTTTGCCTGGTTGAAACTCGTCTACCCGAATGGGTCGACACCCGGCGCGATCGCGATCGCCGCCCTGGTCTACACGGTCGTTCAGCTAGCGCTTATGGTCCGCTACGGACGCGAAACCAGCCTGGCCTCCTTCGACATCTTCACGCCTTACAACCGCCTGCTCTCGTCGATCAGCCCATGGGGCCGCACCAACGAAGGCCGGCTCGCCTATCGAGGGTGGCTGCGGAGCCTTCCGGCTATTCCCGAGTGGAATGGGCTGGCGCCTTTTCTGATCGCGATGATCGGCACCGTGTCCTTCGACGGCATCTCCAACACCACCTGGTACGAGACCCTCACCGGTGATCTGGGGATGAGCGTCGGGGGGAAGACTTTGATCCTGCCGCTGACCTGTGCCGGGATCGGGGGTGCCTATTACCTCGCTTGCGCGGCGGCCGCCCGGATGGGGGGCGATTCGAGTATCAGTGCGGGCTCAGTCGCCACCCGTTTTGCCCACACCTTGGTGCCGATCGCCGCCGCCTATGCCTTTGCCCACTACTTCACGCTGGTCATCTTCGAGGGCCAGAGCATCGTGAGCGCCGGCGCCGACCCCTTCGGCCTCGGTTGGAACCTGGGTGGGGGCCGCGACTACAAGATCGATTTCTTCCTCGGCGCGATCCCCGTCTGGTACCTGCAGGTAGCCACCATCGTCGCCGGCCACGTCGCCGGGGTGATCCTGGCCCACGATCGCGCCCTATCAGACTGGAGAGGGCTGGGCGCCGTCCGTTCTCAGTACGCGATGTTGATGCTGATGGTTCTGCTCACCGGACTCGGGCTCTTCATCTTGGCGGGGTAGCCGGGCCTCTCGATCGCCGCGCCCAGGGCAGCGCGCCGTTGTACTTCAGGTTGCTGAAGTTCTTCCAGAGGCGCTTCTGATCGACACGGACCACCTTGGTGTCGACGGGGGAGCTAGAGCCGAGGTAATCGGCCAACGAGTGAAGGGTGTGCTCCCACATCCGGTCCTCTGCCTTGCTGCCGAAAAGCATCATCCCAGCCTCATAGGCGGGGTCGTTGGCGCGGATCAGCAGTTGAACCTGGGCCATGGTGCCCACCGGGTCCTCGACGTGCGAGCTAAAGGTGATGAAACCCGCAAACGGGTGGCCTTCGGGGGTCATGTAGCAAAAGGAAACGTCGTCGGAGTAGAGGACCAGCACACCGGTCGATAGGGGCACCGGCCCAGAGGTGGACTTGATGAGGCCAACCTCGCCGGGCTTAATGCCGGTCACCGGGGCGTAGAACTTGGAATGCGCGGGCCAAAACCGCCCGTACTCGGCCTTCCAGGTGGCGATTACCTGCTCGGGGGTCTTCTGGGGGATCGCCACCTTGTAGGTCTTCTGCCAAAGCTGGCCAAAGCCCTGTTGGGGCCCGGTCAGCCGCCGGCCCTGAACCCGCTTGGCGTTAACGCCCTGTGGTGCGGCACCGACTTCAAGACGCGGTTTGGGGGGCGACCAGTTGGCCTTGTCGTCTTTGGAATCCATCGTGCTCAACTCCCTTTCAGAGCGGATTGCTCGTCGTCGTAAATCCCGATTGCCTCGTCGAGCCGAGTCAGTTCGAAGATCTGGCGATAGTGATCGGTCAGCCCGAAGGCACCGAGGGCCTGGCTTTTGCGCTGTGCCCTGATCAACGTGGTGACGAGCAGCCCGATACCACCTGAATTCATGTAGTCGAGGTTGCTGAAGTTGAGGAGGACCGTCTTGACGCCGGGCCGGTCGGCGTCCTCGTAAGCCTCGGTGAGCACCGGCTCCGAGAAGGAGGTCAGCTCCCCAGCGATATCGATGATGCGGACATCCCCCTTGGGCTCCCGCACAGTCATGGCGATCTTTGATTCTGGCAATTTGCCCTCCCTTAGATGAGAGCCAGCGCTTCTGGCTCGTTGTGGTGGATTGACATGAAGTCCGACAAACGAGTGATTTGAAAGATCTCCTCGTAGTGCGGGCTCAGCCCGTAGGCTCGCAATGGTCGTCCTTCTGCCCTCGCCTTCGCCAGCAGAGTGACAATCACCGCGATCCCGGTCGAGTTGATGTAGTCGACTTGGCTGAAGTTGAGCACGACCGGATCGGTACCGTTCCCCGAGCCAGTGGCATCGTCATACGCCGCGGCGAGGTCAACGCCCGCCGAGCGATCGATGTCACCTCCGAGGTCGATGATCGATCCGCTCGCTTCCTTGCGGACGCTCGCAGTGAATTTGGTAC
>JBPCQV010000175.1:0-5263 GCA_050997725.1 Acidimicrobiia bacterium | reverse complement strand
GCCAGCCGTCTCACCGGTTCGCTGTGTGGGGGAACGGCTAAAGCCGGCCTCGCTTCGACCTATGGCTCGGGACTCGGGGCTGATCCGGCGGAGATTCGCCACGCCAAGCTCATCATCCTGTGGGCGACCAATACCCGGCTCACCAATCGTCATCTTTGGCCGTTTATCGAAGAGGCGCGCAAGAACGGGGCCAAAGTGGTGGTGATCGACCCGATCAAGACGATGACGGCCGGGTCGGCCGACTGGTTCATCCAGCCGCTCCCGGGCACCGACATCGCCTTGATGCTGGCGATCATGCACGTGCTAATTCGCGACGACTTGATCGACAGCGACTACGTGTCGAAACATGCCACCGGATTCGACGAACTGAAGGAGCACGTTGCCGAGCGAACGCCGGAATGGGCGTCGGAGATTTGTGGAGTCGCGGTTTCGGAGATCGAAGCCTTGGCTCGTGACTACGGGACGACCACTCCGAGCTTCATCCGCACCTTGATCGGCGCCGAGCATCGTGAGCAGGGAGCGATGTTCTTCCGGACCCTGGCCATTCTTCCCGTGCTGACCGGCGCCTGGCGTCACCGTGGCGGGGGCCTCGCTCGCTCGGTGGGATCGTGGTCGGCTGCCCAGGTCACGGAGGAGGTCTTCGATGTTCCCTCCGAAACCCGCCAGGTCTCGATGAACCACCTCGGGCGAGCATTGCTCGAAGACGGCATTCACGCGCTGTTCGTTTGGAATGGGAACCCGTTGATCTCGGTGCCGAGCGCCGATCTCACTCGACGTGGTTTGCAGCGAGAGGACCTCTTCACGGTGGTCAGCGAGCAGTTCCTCACCGACACCGCCCGTTATGCCGATGTGATTTTTCCGGCGACAACCGAGCTCGAACATGTCGATGTGATCCCCGCCTGGGGTCATCTCTATCTCGGTTGGAACGAGCCGGCGATCAAGCCCCTCGGGGAAACGGTGCCCAACACCGAGTTGTGGAGGCGTTTGGCAAAGGCGATGGGGATGACCGATCCCGAGTTCGACACCGATGACGAAACGCTGATTCGCTCCGCCCTGGTCGACACCGATATCGAGGAGATGCGCACCAAGGGTTATGTGCGGCTCAACCTCCCCGAAGTCCTGATGCCATACGCCGAGGGCGGTTTCGCCACCGCTGATGGACGGGCCGCGCTGTACTCGCCGGAATTGGAGCAGCAAGGCCACGGCGGGTTACCGGTGTTCAGACCGTCTCGGGAAGGGGCGACGAGCGAGGCCCGTTCGCGTTTTCCTTTGATGTTGATGACGCCGAAGAACCACACCCGCTTCCTCAACTCGTCCTATTCGCACCATCACGGCGAGAAGGAAGATGGCCCTTACTTCGAGATCGATCCGGCCGACGCGTCGGCGCGCGGGATCGGCGAAGGCGACCACGTCCGCGTCTGGAACGACCGCGCCGAGTTGACGCTTCGGGCCAAGCTCAGCGCCCGTCTCCGTCCTGGGTTGGCGGTGATTCCGTGGGGCTGGTGGATGGACGCCGCCCATGCCAACGCCCTCACCAACGACACCCTCACCGACTGGGGTGGAGGCGTCGCCTACTCCGACACCCTGGTCGAGGCGACACGGGTCGAATAGTTCGGGTCTCTCCCCTGGCGGAAGCCGGGGGAGTGGCCGCCGACGAAGGAGGCGGACGAGGGGGCCCCGTAGTAACGCTCTCGGACGTGGCCCCTCCCCCTCGCTGAGCTCGGGGACTCCCCCAACTCCCGTTGGGGGAGAGGGCAATTACCCGGTGTTGCGCATGCCGGCGGCGATGCCGTTGACCGTCAAGAGAAGGGCGCGCTGTAGCAATTCGTCGGGGGCCGCGCGGCGGCTGCGTTCGAGGAGCGAGATCTGCAGATAGTTGATCGGGTCGAGATAGATGTTGCGAACCTCGAGGGTGCGAGCCAGCAAAGGGTTGGAACCGAGAATCTCGCGTCCGGTGAGCTTGGTCACCTCGGCGACGGTTAGCTCGTACTCGGCTTTGATGATGCCGAACAGATGTCGGTGCTCGGGCGCGACCAGCCGGTTGACATAGCGCTCGGCGATCGACAGGTCAGTTTTGGCGAGAGTCATCTCGACGTTGGCCAGGAACGTCTGGAGATACAAGAAGCGCTCAGCCATGTCCGAAAGCGTGTCGCCGTGGTCGGCGGTCGCCGCGGCAAGGCCGGTTCCGACCCCGAGCCAGCCGGGGATGATCTGGCGAGACTGCGTCCAGCCAAACACCCAGGGGATGGCGCGCAAATCGGTTAGCCCTCCTCCGCCCCCAGGACGCCGCGACGGGCGAGAACCGAAGTTCATCGCCCCTAGCTCCTCCACCGGGGTCGAGGTCAGGTAGTAGGGAATCAGGTCGGGATGCTCGACGAACGAGCGATAGCTCTCGTGGGCGGCGGAAGAAAACGCCTCCATCGCCGCGGTCCACTTATCGAGGACGTCTTTGGGCTGGCGCGAGGTCCGATGCAGCAGCGACGCCTCGAGCACCGAGGACAGCACCAGCTCGAGGTTGCGAGCGGCGAGCCGGGGAAGCCCGTATTTGTCAGAAATGACCTCGCCTTGCTCGGTGACTTTGATGGTGCCATCGACCGTTCCATACGGTTGGGCTAGGACCGCGGTGTGCGACGGTCCGCCCCCGCGCCCGATGGTTCCGCCCCGCCCGTGGAAGAGGCGCAAGTGAACGTCGTGCTGCTCGGCGGCGTTGCGCAGCAATCGTTGCGCTTTGTAGATCTCCCATTGCGAGGTGGTAATGCCTCCTTCCTTGTTCGAGTCGGAATAGCCGAGCATCACCTCCTGGACGTTCCCGCGCAATTGGACGATGCGGCGATAGGGACCGACGTCGAGCAGCCGGTCCAACAGTTCACCCGCCTGCTGCAGCTCAGCGATGGTCTCGAAGAGCGGGACGAAGCTGATGCGGGCGAGATCCTGGTCGAGGTCGATCAGCCCGGCCTCGCGTGCCAGGACTGCGGCCGCGAGGACGTCGTCCACCCCTTGGGACATGCTGATGATGTACGACTCGATCACCGGTCCGAACCGATCGAGCACCTGGCGGATCGTCTCGAACGTGCGCAGCGTCGTCGCCGATTCGCCTTCGAGGGTGCTCACCGGAGCCGACAGCGGACGAGGGTTGGTGAGCTCGGCGGCGAGGACGGTTTCTCGGCTGTCGCGATCGGACGAGTAGGGGAGCCCGATACGTGTGTAAAGGTCGGCCACGCATTCGTGCAGCCGGGCCGAGTGTTGGCGAATGTCGAGGGTGGCGAGGTGAAATCCGAACGTGCCGACCCGGCGGCGGAGCCGGGCCAGGGCGCCGCTCGCCATCAGCTCTCCGTCGTTCCCACGGAGCGACTCATCCATCAGTTTGAGGTCGCTCGTCAGATCGGAAGGCGATGCATAGACCGGTCCGGGCCGGCCGCCCTGCAAAATCGCCTGCCGGGTGTTGATGAGACGCTGATGGATATAAGCGCACTTGAGCCGGTAGGGCTCGTTGGCGTTGAGCTCGCGGAAGCGCTGCCACACCATTGGCAGATCCTCCTGATCGACCAGCAGCGACGCCTCCAGCTCGGGGCTGATGGACTTGATCCGGGTTGAAACCGAGGCCTCCTCGGCCAGCTCCTCGACAGCGGTGATGAGGTTGCGAAGGCCATGATCGTGCGCCAGCTCGAGCGTCTCCATCGTCACCTCGGGTGTGACCGCCGGGTTGCCATCGCGGTCACCACCGACCCAGGTGCCGAAGCGGATGACCGGTCGATCCCAAGTTGAATCTTGATTGATTCCGAAACGGCCGAGGTTCAGGGCGATGTCCTCGCCGAGCTCCGGAAGGACGCTCGTGAATAGCTGGTCGAGATAGAAGATGACCGCTTTCACCTCGTCCTCGGGGCTGGGACGAGTTGCGCGGAGCTCGTCGGTTTGCCAGATCTGGTCGATCAGCTCCGCCACCCGCCGGTCGATCCGGGCGCGGGCAAGCTCTGTGGTGGTTGGTTCGAGCCGCTCACCCAATAGGTCGGCGATGTGCCGCAGCTTGATCAGGATGGAACGGCGCGCCGCCTCGGTTGGATGGGCGGTGAACACTGGACGAACTTCGAGGCGGTCGATGACTGAGGCGATCTCGCTCGGCGGGACCCTGGCTTCGATGATCCGGTCAACGGTTAAGCCGAGGATGCGCTCGTTGCCGGCCAGTTCTTCGACCCGATGGGTCTGCTCGGCGACATTCGCCAGATAGAAGTAAGCCGAAAAGGCTCTCACCGCTTCGATCGTGGTTTCAAGATCAAGCCCGTCCAGCAATTCCGTCAGCCGATCGTCGGCGGTGTCGTCCCCCGCGAGGCGGTTGGCTTTGGTCAACGTCCGGATCTGCTCGATCAGGCTGAGGAGATCGGAGCCGTGCTGGCGGGTCAGCGCCTTTCCGAGCTCGTTACCGAGCCTGCGGATGTCTGCCCGCAGGGCGTCATCGCGCGCATCGTCGGCAAGTGTCATGGGCCCCGCAGTGTCATTTATCCAGCGTAGGTAGCCTCCCTCCCGGCATGTTCGAGTCGATATCCGAACGGTTTGAAGGAATCTTTGGTCGTCTGCGCAGCCGCGGCCGGCTCTCCGAAGCCGATGTCGACGCTGCGCTGCGAGAAGTACGGCTGGCTCTGCTCGAAGCAGATGTCAATGTTGGAGTCGTTCGCGAGTTCCTCGACCGGGTGCGGATTCGTGCAGTCGGTTCGGAGGTTCATCAGAGCCTGACTCCCGGCCAACAGGTGGTGAAGATCGTCCACGAAGAGCTGATCGCCACCTTGGGGCAGGCGAACGTTCCTTTGCGGTCGGCGTCGCCGCCTTTGACGATTCTCGTCGTTGGCCTGCAAGGCTCGGGAAAGACCACGACGGCCGCCAAGCTCGCCCGTCACCTCAAGAGCAATGGACGGCGGCCGCTGTTGGTCGCAGCCGATCTGCAACGGCCGGCAGCCATCGAGCAGCTACAAATCCTGGGAGAGCGCATCGACGTGCCGGTGTTCACCGAGCGCACCAGCCGCCCGCCGCGGCTGGTCAGGTCGGCGTTGAAGGAGGCAACCCGGCTGTCGCTCGACACGGTGATCATCGACACAGCCGGTCGGTTGCAGATCGATCGCGACCTGATGCGGGAGTTGGCCGACATCTCGAAAGAGGCGAAGCCGCACGAGACCTTGCTTGTTGTCGACGCCATGACGGGCCAGGAAGCCGTGAATGTCGCCCAGGGATTCAAGGACCAAGTCCCGCTCACGGGCTTGATCCTCACCAAGCT
>JBPCQV010000159.1:0-8704 GCA_050997725.1 Acidimicrobiia bacterium | reverse complement strand
CCCTGGCCCCTTTTTTCCCCAACCCCAACGCCCCCCCCCCCTTTGTCTTTTTCCCTCCCCGAAAACGGTGGGATTATTCCTCGGGGCGCGGCGCCGGCTGGAGGATGTAGAAGAAGGCGCCGGTCGGATCCTGGAGATAGTGCATGAGCCCGGCCATTGGCACGTCGATGACGCCGCTCATGTCGGTCGCGCCCAGCTCTACCGCTTTCTTCGCCGCCGCTTCGTGTTCGTCGACGGCGAAATAGACATCCCAGTGCGCCGGCACTTCGGCCGGCCACATCTCTCCCATGTGCAAGCCACCGGCGCGCTTGTCCTCTCCAACGCCGCCCAGGTGGTACATGTTGCCCTCGCCCATGTCCATCGACTCCCACTCCCACCCAAAGAACTTCTCGTAGAAGGGACGAGCGGCTTCGAGGTCACGCGTGGCGAGCTCGTTCCAGACGAGCGACCCGTGGTCGCCATACATCTCCGCACCCTTGTGGGTCTTCGGCTCCCATAATCCGAACGCAGCACCGGAGGGGTCGGCGAGGAAAGCCATCCGTCCGAACTCCATCACGTCCATCGGTTCCATGAACACCTGGCCGCCCGCTTCTTTGGCCGCCTTGGTCTTCTCGTCGGCGCTATCGACGAGCACATACGAGCTCCACATGCTGGGCATGCCCTCGGCCATGGTCGCCCCGAGCCCGGCGACGGCTTTGCCATCCTTGGTGAAGTTGGTGTAGTAGCCCCCGTCCGGCAGCGGCCCGTCCTGGGCCTCCCAGTCAAAGAGCTCGGAGTAAAACTTCTTGGCGGCTTCCTGGTCGGTCGAAGCTAGATCGACCCAGCCAAATGTGTCGCGAGGAATCGTCATCCTCTCTCCTTTCGTCGCGGTGCGTCCCTCTGCCGAGAGTACCGCGATTCATTCCTGCGTAAAAAACCCTAGGGAAAAAGGGCGCCGTTCTACGCAGGAATGATTGGGCCTAGCTTCGACCCGTGGTCAGGGCTTCTTTCACGAGGCCCAACAAGGCCGGGAAGCGGGGAGCGGCGATGAAGCGAGTGAAACGTCGTGCCACCTCCGCGCCGTTTTTGGCGGTGATCCCCCATGGGGGCGGCGGGGAAAGATGGACCTCGCCCTGGCGCCAAGCCCGCGGCATTGGTGAAAACGGACCGCGCGCCACGGACTTCTCGGGTCGGTCGAAGAAGAGCGCGTTATGGACAACCCCGACGCCGCTTCCCACTGCTCCCACCGAATGGCCGGGGAATGCGCCCCACGGGGCGCGCGGCAAAAGGAAGTTCAAGGCGGTCCACGTGTTCACTGCCACCGCCCCATAGCGCAAGTTGGCGATGGCAGCTTCGAGATGGGGGCCGTAGTCGCCTGCTGTCTGCGGGTGGATGATCAGGTTCGCACCCAGAGACCCTTCCAACCGGTGGTTCGCCAGCTGCACCGCTGATTGGAGGAAATAGGCAGGGTCGGTGAACGGGAGCCGCACCACCCCGAGAGCGGGAGTAAACCATTCCGTCTTGAAAGCGGGCTCATCGGTGCCAGAGATCAGGTTCGGCAGGATCGTCGTCGGCATCCCGCCCACGGTCAATGCCCCCGGCCGGTCGGCGACCTGACGACGCCGTTCCTCCCCACCCGGGTAGTAGGGAAAGCGCGGTTCGAGCTCGTCGATGACTTCCCCGATCGTTTCCACCAACTTGGCCGAACCGTCCCACCCTTCGGGGAGGACCAGGATCTGGGGGGCGATGCAGTTGTAGCCGACGTTGATCAACTTGGCGGTGGCGATCTGTTCCGCCTGGTACCTGAAATCCGCCGCGGTCCAGGGTCCGGGAACGACGATGATCGGGCCGACGCCACCCAGCTCACTCGTCACCGGCTTCTCGAGCCTTGCTTCGCCACTTGCCCGCCGCCGTTCCGCTTCGGCACCTGTACCCCAGACGATCGCGTCATGCGTGGCCCGGCTGCCGGTGAGATGGACCGTGTCGACCAGCTCATGTTCGATCAGAGCCGCGCCTATGTCCGAATTGCCGTAGACGATGCGGAGACATCCAAGCTCGATGAACTCGACCAGGATCTCTTCGAGCAACGCGCCGAGATAGTCGTTGATCGGACTCAATTTCAGGACGACGACCTGGCTTTCGGCGATGAGCTTGTAGAGCGCGTCAAGAGCCGGGATCGAGCCGACGTTGCCGGCGCCCATCACTGCGCAAACCCTCGGATTGGGCCTGGTTCGATAGGCGGCAGCAGTGTTCTCCGCCAAAGTGGCCGGGGTCACGTGGGGTTGCATCCAAACGTCGATCGAGTAGCCGGAGAGAAGGATCGGGTCGTACCAGTCGAAGGGCAGGACCCGCACGATCGCCCGTCCGTCCCTGCCCGAGTGCACCGAGCGTTTTGAGTAGGTGGCCCTACCGTCCGCCAGGCGGCGGAGCGATTCGGCGTAGGCCTGGGCACCGGCAATCACCGCAAACGGTCCCGAGAACCACTCCTCGGCCGCCGCCGGGCTATCAGGCCCGAATTGCTTGGCGAAGGCAGCGGCGTCGATCCACCGCTCAGCTGCAAAATCAGTCCGTCGCACCACCGACTCAAGCAGCCGAATTCGCTCGGCTAGGGAGCCCGCGGCCCAACGTTGCTTCCGAGCGGTCAGCTCCGAGAGGGCGCGGTCAACGTCGGTTGGGGAGGTTGCCAGCGCCGTCATCGACGGTGGAGGGTAGGGGTCGCCGGCCTTAGGGTGTCCCCGTGCCGGCCCGCTACATCCGCCTCGGTTCCGTGGTCAATACGGCCATTGCCTCCGCTCTCGACGATCTCCGAGAGGCCCTCGAGATCGAAACCGACTTCCCACCGGCCGTGATCGAAGCAGCTGAGGCTGCGGCTCTGAATCCCCGCCTGCCCGACGTCGACCGGACCGATATTCCCTTTTGCACGATCGACCCATCCGAGTCGATGGATCTCGACCAGGCCCTCTACCTCGAGCGCCAGGACGACGACGGCTACCGCGTCGTCTACGCCATCGCCGACGTCGCTGCCTTCGTAGAGGCCGACGGCCCGGTCGACCTCGAGGCTCGCAAGCGGGGACAGACGCTCTATAGCCCGGATCAGAACGCCCGCCTGCACCCACCGCGGATCTCGGAGGATGCCGCGAGCTTGCTCCCAGATGAGGTCCGACCGGCGCTGCTCTGGGACATGACCCTCCGCGCCGATGGAGAGGGAACCGAGGTTGCCGTCAGCAGGGGACTTGTGCGCAGCCGGGAGAGGCTCAGCTACCAGGCGGCCCAGAAACGGATCGACGATGGCACCGCTTCGGAGTCGCTGAATTTGCTCAAGGAGGTGGGCCAGCTGCGGCAAGACCGCGAAGCTCGTCTGGGAGGCATCAACCTCCCGCTTCCAGAACAGGTGGTCGAGAAGGATTCGCATGGATATCACCTCGAGCTCCGAGCGCCTCTCCCGGTCGAAGGCTGGAACGCCCAGATCTCGTTGATGGCCGGCCAAGCCGCGGCCGAAGTGATGCTGAAGGCCGAGGTGGGCGTGCTTCGAACGCTCCCGCGCGCCGGCCCGAAAAAGATTCAGCGGGTTCGCCTCATCGCCGGCGCGCTCGGCGTGAAGTGGGAGCGAAAGATTTCGTTCTCCGAGCTGGTGAGACAACTCGACCCAACCGTGCCGGCCGAAGCTGCCCTGCTCAATTGCGCCGCGTCTTTATTGCGGGGCTCGGGCTATGCCGTCTTCGATGACGAGGTGCCGACCAATGCTGGTCACGCCGGTGTGGGTGCCGAATACGCCCACACCACCGCACCGCTTCGTCGTTTGGTCGACCGTTATGTTGGCGAGGTCTGTGTGGCTTCGTCGCTCGGGTTGACGGTCCCGGATTGGGCCCATCGTGGTCTTCCTGAGCTACCCGAGATCATGGAGCGAACGACTCGCAAGGCTCAGCAATACGAGGCCGGGATCATCAGCACGCTCGAGGCGGCTGTGCTCGAACGACATCTGGGCCAGGTCTTCGACGCCGCGGTTGTCGAGCTGACCGAAACCGGTGGGCTGATCCAAGTGGTGGATCCACCCGTGACCGCCCATTGCCGCGGAACTGATTTACCGCTGGGAAAGGTCATCGGCGCGAAGCTGGTCTCGGCCGATATCGCCGCCCGCCAGGTCGGCTTCGTCGCTGCTTCCTGAGCCCAGGAACCGATCGGGGGCAGCCGTCGTCCAAGCGGCATCATGAAACGAATATCACTACTTATGCTCGTCCTATTCATCCTCGCTGCGTGCGGCGGAGTGTCCGGCAACACCACCGAACCTGGCGCTAACGGGTTGGCGATGTGTGCCCCTGGTGTCCCCGACTGCGTCGATGTTGTGATCGAAGATCCAACGACCGGCGAGGTGGCGGTTCCGACCGGCAACGCCGTCAACCCGCAGCCGATCACCGAGGCAACCGTGGTCAGCTCCGACGGCAACGAAGTGCGCTTCGCGGTCTGGATGGGCGTTGAGCCCTGCGACGTCATCGATCGGGTTGAGGTCACCGAGACCGATGCCAACGTCGACGTCGAGATCTTCCGCGGGACCGGCGACATCGCCGCCACCTGTGTGGCGATGGCCGTCGAACGGATCGTCGTCGTCGAACTGGCCGCCCCGCTTGGCAATCGCTTACTCACCTTGTCCGGAGTCGCACTCCCGGCCTAGAAGAGGTCGTTCGCCGTCTCGGTTCGGCCGCGGCGTCCCAGGTAGCCGTGCCAGAGGAGGCGGGCCGCCACCGCGCGATGGGGCTTCCAACGGTTGCCGATGTCTTCAAGCTCCAACGGATTGGGAACGGCGTCGAGGTAAAGGGCTTCGGCGACCGCAACTTGCAGGGCACGGTCCCCGATCGGCCAGATATCGGGACGGCCGAGACAGGCCAACAGATAGACGTCGGCTGTCCAGCGCCCGATCCCAGGAATCGCCTGGAGCTCGCGTCGGACTTCGTCGTCATCCTTCGGCGCCAGCCGATCGAGCTCAAGCCGATGGTCGATGATCGCCCCAGCGAGCTCGCGGAGGTAACGATCCTTCTGCCGGGAAACGCCGTCGGCCCGCAGCTCCACAGGCGAAGCCTCCAACAAGACTTCCGGTTTCACCTCGCCAAGACGTTCTCGAATCCGCCGATAGGCCGCCGCCGCCGAAGCCAACGACACCTGCTGCTCGAGGATGAAGAGGACCAGGCTCTGAAATCCAGCCGGTCGTTGCCAGAACGGTGGAAGCCCAAATTGCTCCACGATCGCACGGAGAGCGGGGTCCTGTTCGACGAGGGCGCTGGCGGCCTGGGCGAAGCGGCGGGGATTCAGCGGGTCGACCATCAACCTTCCAAACGGACGATCGGACGCCCACCCCGGCGCGCAACTTCGCGGAATCCGGCCTCGGCAAACATCGACAACGTGCCGGTGAAAATGTCTCCGCTCGATCGGCGGCCGGACACATCGATTGGATAAGCCTCGATCATCTCCGCTCCGTGTGTTCTCGCATAGCCAACCGCCGCCGCCAAGAGCTCCTTGGCTACCCCTTGCCGCCGGTGGTGGCGGTCGATGTAGAAGCAGGTAATTGACCAGACGGGCTGCTCATCAACCGGCTTGAGCTTCGGTGAACGATCGAGGCGAGGGTATGCAGAGCGAGGAGCGACAGCGATCCAGCCGACCGGTTTGTCGCCGACGTACGCGAGGAGCCCTGGTTCCTCGTCGCTGTCGACCAACGATCCCAACTCCCGGCGCAGACCTTCTCCGTGACGTTCACTCCATTCCTGGCTCCCCACCCGCCACCACATGCACCAGCAGCCGGCGATGAAACCCCGCTCCCCGGCCAAACGGGCCAGGTCAGCCCAACGATCGGCGCTCGCTGGCTCAACGCGAATCTCTGCGGCAGAATCGCTCACGTCTGCATCCAGGAAGCGAGGGTAGGTATGCCGGAGGGGGACACAGTTCTGGTCGCCGCCCGACGTCTCCACGATGCCCTTGCCGGCAAAGTCCTCAGCCGGAGCGACTTACGGATGCCGCGGATCGCCACCGTCGACCTCTCCGGGCAAATCGTGACCGAAGTCGCCGCCCGCGGCAAGCACATCTTGCTCCGCACCGACGCCGGCCTCACCCTCCACACCCATTTCAAGATGGATGGGACATGGCACCTCTACCAACCGGGCGAGAGGTGGCGAGGACCCGGCTTTCAAGCGCGAGCGGTGATCGAAACCACCGACGTCGTGGCGGTGGGTTTTCGACTCGGAATCTGCGAACTGATCCGCACTGCGGGCGAAGCGCAGCGACTTCGCCACCTCGGGCCGGACGTATTGGGCGACGACTGGGACCGACCCGAGGCCATCCGAAGACTCGGCACCCATCCCGAGCGCGAGGTCGGGACCATGCTGATCGATCAACGAGTGATGGCGGGACCCGGCAACATCTACAAGTCCGAAGTCCGCTTCCTCGAAAATCTCAGTCCCTTGACTGCCATGGGCGAGGTGGCCGATCCCGCTCGCCTCGTCGACCGGATGAAAGAGTTGATGGAGGCGAATCGGGAAACCGGCCGGCAAGTAACCACCGGCGACTCGCGGCCCGGTCGTGAACGATGGGTGGCCGGTCGATGGCGTCTGGCCTGCCGTCGCTGTGGTGCCCAGATCCGCAAGGCGGACCAGGCCAGCTACGACTTCGAGCGCGTCACCTACTGGTGCCCGACGTGTCAGGTGCCGGCCAGCAGGCAGCTCTAGGCTCTCGGATTCTTGAGGTCGAGCACCAGTTGCAAGCCAGCGTCAATTTCCCTGCAAACTTGGCCTGGAAGAAGGCCAACCCTCTCGATCAGATCTTGCTTGTCGAGAGTGACGACTTGGGTGACGTTGACCACCGAGTCCGCTGGTAGTCCAGAGTCCCCTCGCTTCAGGACAATGTTGCCGGGCATTCGTCCCAGTCGAAGATTTGACGTAATCGCGGCGACGATGACCGTTTCTAATCGACTCCTGGAAAACCGGTCGTTCTGCACGATCACGACCGGCCGGCGCAAGGCGGGCGCCGATCCCCGAGGGAGACCGAGGTCGGCCCACCAGACCTCCCCGCGTTCCATCTACTCAACCGCCTGAGGCCCGGAGCGACTTTCTTGCGGCCGCATTGAGGAATTCGTCATTCTCGTCAGCATCAATCCCCCCAAGGACCGCGTTGAGCTGCTCGGTCAGCTGATCCTGCTCGAGCTCGTCGGCCCACCGCTCGGCGGCCCGGGCAAAGAACTCCGAACGCGATAATCCCAATCGTCGCGCGGCCTTCTCGACTCGCTCAAAGACTCGATCGGGCACAGATATCGCTGTCTTCATATGGGTTCGAGTATAACCGAGTTATACCCATGCCGAAGGCCCCTCTCAGGTTTCGATGAAGGTGCCGGGAGGGAGCCCGAGCTCGGATTCGGCGTAGCCCAAGATCCATTCGTTGACGGTGGCGCGGGCAATCGTCGAGCGATGAGCGACGACTTGAAGCGAAAGCCCATCAAGCATCGAGAGAATCCGCCAGGCGGTGGCATCGGGGTCGTCGCACTCGAAGTCGCCGTTCTTGATCGTCGTCGCCAAGAGTTGTTGCCAAACCACGTTGAGCCGCTCCGAGGTTGCGCGTAAGGCGGGGCGACGGCTCGCCTCTGCCCACGCATCGAGCCAAAGCTGAAATGCCCACTCGTTGTCAGCAATCGAATATTTGGCGAAGAAAGCGCGCAACCGGCCGAGCGCAGTTTCTTCGACGTCCATCGCTTGCTCGACGGTCTCGAAGTCCCCGCCGGCCGCCCGATCGAACGCGGCCGCCAGGACGTCGTCCATCGAGTCGAAGTAGTGGTGGATCAGCCCGCTCGACGTTCCCATCTCGGCCGCGATGTCGCGCACGGTCGTCGCCCCGAGTCCCTTCCGGATGGCCACGGAAAGCGCGGCGGAGACAATCGCGTCGCGACGCTCGGCGGGTGTCATCCGGGCCACGATTCAGCCGACGATTCCAGTGCCCCGCTTGCGCAGCTGGCCGGCAATGATTGCCCGCTGCACCTCCGAGGCGCCTTCCCAGATCCGATCGACCCGCAACTCACGCCAGAAGCGCTCGGCGACGTTCTCGCGCATGTATCCCCGACCCCCGAACACCTGCACTGCCCGGTCCGCGACGCGATTGGCCATCTCGGAGGCGGTGAGCTTGGCCATCGAGGCATGGGCGTGGAGCAGCTTGACATCGGCTTGGTTGTCGACCTCATCGGCGGTCTGATAGGTCATCAGACGAGCACCCCAGAGCTCGGTGAGCGAGTCGGCCAGCATGAACTCGATCGCCTGATGATCGGCGAGCTTCTTCTCGCCAATGATCCTCTGCTCGGCGAAAGCAGCCATCTCGTCGATGAGGCGCTCGGCGGCTCCGCAGCAGCGGGCTGCGATCATCAGCCGTTCGAACCGGAACCACTCCCGGGCAAATGACATGCCGTCGCCTTCGGCTCCGATCAGGTTGGCGACCGGCACTTGCACGTCCTCGAAGGCCATCTCCCAATGATGGTGGGCGTAGGTGTGGGTGTAAGCCGGAGTGCGAACGTGGCGGATCCCGGAAGTGTCCATGTCGACAAAGAAAAAGGCGTGTTCTCCGGCTCGGGACCCTTCGGTCAGCACGCCTTGGAAGAACAAATAGTTGGCGAGGTTCGCCGACGTGACGTGCCATTTGACACCGTTGAGGACGTAGTGATCGCCGTCGCGGCGGGCTGTCGCCGTCAGCGCGGCGACATCGG
>JBPCQV010000144.1:0-9301 GCA_050997725.1 Acidimicrobiia bacterium | reverse complement strand
GTTCTACCTTCTGACGAACGAACCGCTAAATGGTGCCGACGCCGAACGTATCGGCCTCGTCGCCAAGGTCTTTCCCGACGAAACTCTGCTGACCGAGGCCCGGGCAATCTGCGGGCGACTTGCCCGCGGATCGGCCGAGGCCCTGTCGTTGACCAAGCACACCCTCAACCACTGGCTCCGAATGGCATATCCGGCCTTCGATGCCTCGGTGGCCTACGAGTTCCTCGGCTTTCTTGCGCCCGATGCTCGCGAAGGCTTGACGGCTCTCCGCGAGAAGCGGCGTCCCTCATTCGAATGAGCGTCAGAGGACGAGGACCAACATCCCGGTAAGCAGTAGCACCACCGAGATCAGCACCGATTGTCCTGCCGTGAGCCCGTCGGGAAGCTTCGTGGCGACAATCGGATCGAGCATTGCACCGGTGCCCACGAGAAGCCCGATCGAGCCGGCGAGCATTAGCGACAAGGCCAGAAACGGTCGCGCAAAGACGCCGAGCAAGGCGGCCAGCACGAGCACTGCGATTCCGAGCTGAGTGGTCCGTGACCCGAACTCGATATTGACACGTCGAGGCTTTTTGGTCGCGATGCGTTTCGACTGGAGATTGCGGGGTTGAGTTGCCTTGGCTGCAGAACGCCGGAGGGTCTTGGTTTGACCCGAGGCCACCTCGTGTTCCAGGAGACCGACCGCCTCGGCAAACTCGGAGGCCTCCCGGGTGACGAAGATGAACTCGTCGTCGTCAACGACGAAGTGGAATCCGTCGGTTTCGACTTCGATGTCAACTCGATCAATGGGCCATTCGGCCACGGTTCGGTCGCCGATGAACAGCGAGATCGAATCGTCGCCGACCTCGATTCCCACGCCCATGGACTCTGTTGGGCGGTCGGCCAGCCTTAGTTTTCCCTGAAAGGACCGCATGTATCTTCCCCCACGACCCTCGCAGGCTATCCCGTCGTGGCTAGGACTACTAGGGGGATGTTGGGTCGTTGCAGGCCTGAGGATTATCAGTTGGCGAGAAGCAATGCGATCGCGAGGGCGATGACGGCGGCCGACAGCAGCTTCAGAGGGACTTCCCAGGTGGCGAGGACCGTGGTCTGATCCCAGGTCTCGGTCGTCGAGCCGCCTTGGAGGGTCAGCTCGGCCTGATCGAACGCTCGCCTCAGCCGGCGGGCCGGGGTGCTCAATGCTCTCTGGGTGAGTGAGAGGAGAGTCATCGCGGCCGCGACTAGCAGGGCACCCAGTCCAACAGTTTGGGTCTGTGCCCAGTATCCGACGAGCGTAGGGAAGGCTCCCCAAGCGAGGGCGAAGCCGAGCGGCGTGTGGAGGAAACGAGGCCATTCAAAGGCGTAACCGGTGGCGAGAGCGATGCCGACAGCAGCCCAGGCCAATACCCAGGGTGAGATGAGGTTCATCCCCGCCACCGCCACTACGGACGCCGCCAGCATCCCCCCGAGCCCAAGTCCAACGAGAGTCCTGCGGCTCAATGTTGTTCGGAGCGGGCGGCTGTGGAGCTCGTCGAAAGCGTGGGCGCCGATTCCGAGACCAAATAGAAATGCCACGAGGGTCCCGGCCAGGACCAAGCTGTCGAGATCGGGGGCTACTGCGGCCCCGATTGCGACATGGGACAAGTTCCAGGCGGTGTAAGGAGGGTGCAGAATTGCAACCAGGTCGCCGGCTGTAGTGCCGATCGGGGCGTAAAAGGCCGGTCGCTTCATGGCTTTCGGCCCCAGGCCACGACTCCGCCGCCCAACGACAGTTTCTCGATTCGGACCTCGGTGAAGCCTGCCCGCTCGAAAAGCCTCTCCGGTTCCGGATAGGCGAGGTGGAAATCCTCGATCGAGCCCTTGAGGAAGCTGCCTACCTCGCGCCAGCCGGGACCGACCAGGCGGCCTGCTTGCGGGAGCAGGGTTCCGCTGTAGAACCGCCACCACGGGTTCCAGATCCCCCTCGGTAGCCCGAACTCGACCATCCCGATTTGTCCGCCCGGCTTCACAACGCGACCCAACTCCACCAAACAGCTAACCGGGTCGTCGACATAGCGAAGCAGATAGCCGAACGTGAGGACATCGAAGCTGGCGTCGGCAAATGGAAGCTTTTCGGCCCGGGCGAGCACCCTTGTCGGCCCGGGATGGCGGCCGAGCATTTCCTGCGACAGGTCGACCGCGGTCACAACCCAGCCGCGCGCATGGAGAAGGCGCGAGATCGAGCCGGTGCCCGCCGCCACATCAAGGACCGCGGCTCCGGGCGCCCCCGAGAGGCCGTCCACCATTCGCCGGCGCCAACGGGAGTCTTGCCCGAGGCTCAGGACTGCGGCCCAACGCTCATAGGACGAAGCAATTGGGGCGAACAGGCGTCGTGCCACCAAGTTTGGACCCGAAGTCATCTAGCTGATGATGGCCGCTTTTGCTTCTTGTGGAGTGCACCGAAATTTGTCCCCACACGAACGCTTTTTCCGTTCTGTGTCCTGTGGCGATCGGTACTCGTTCGTCAAACGACGAATTTGGTCCGGACCGTTCCTGTGACGACAAATTTGCGAAGCGTCTCAGCAGTGGTCAACCGCGACGCTCGTCGACGTCGATGGTGGTCCCGGTGAGGCGTGCTTCCTCGGCGAGGTAGGCGAGCAGGTGGCTCTCGAACGACTCGGCCGCGGTCGTGATCGGGGCGGCTTTGCCGGCCACCGCCGCCAGGAACGATTCGATGATCCCCTCATCACCACCGCCGTGGCCGCTACGGGCAGCCGGGATGGGAACTGCCTCCCCCTCGCCGCTGATGTGGTTGTAGACGACGATCTCTTGGGTCCGCCCGAACCGGCCTCGCAGGGTTGCCCTGGTGCCGTCGTAGCGCATGGTCCGTCCCTCTTCCTCTGAGTGACCGTGAGCAGTCAACGTCACCGTTGCTCCGCTCTGCAACTCCATCGAGACGGTCTGGTGATCGACGACATCGGACCCGGCCCTATAAGCGCAAATGCCGTACGGCCCTTCCGCGATTGCCCGAAAACGGCCCTCGGGGGTGAGGTCATCGGTTACGACGTGCACGGGCCAACCGGTCAGCCGTTCATCGAGGTAGAGGCGGCGGGCGTCGTAAGGGCAATCGGTTACCGGGCAGGGATCCGTGCAGCGATCGGTGGCTCCCTCCGGAGCCCGGTCCGGCCGGAATTCGAAGAGGCTCCCCATCGAGCTCAAGCGGCTCACCGAACTGTTCAGGTTCCAATGGAGAACGTCGAAGTCGTGCGTGCATTTGGCGACGATGAAGGGAGGAGCGTTTTCCCGTCTGCCCCAGTTGCCGCGAACGAACGAATGGGCCATGTGCCAGGCGCGCACGTTCTCTCGATGTTCGACGGTCACGATGTCGCCGAGGCGCCCCGAGCGGACCACTTGATTAAGGGCATTAAAGAACGGCGTGAACCGAAGGACATGTCCGATGTGGAGCCCGCCGGCAGAATCGGCCGCCGCTTGCACCAACGCCCGGCACCCGTCCAGAGAATCGGCCATAGGCTTCTCGGCCAGCACCTGATATCCGGCGGCCAGCGCCGCTTCGGCATGCTGGCGGTGGTAGCGGTCGGGGGAGGCGATCACTGCGGCCAACCCCAAGTCCTTCGATTCGAGAAGTTCGAGCGGCTCCCGGAAGCAGAGGTCGCGAGGGATTCGATGCGGCTCGGCGAAGCGTTCCAATCGCGCCGGATCGGGATCGGCAACGGCCACGAATCGGAGCTGGTCGGGATGCTCGAGCGCCCACCGTCCATAGACGTGGTGACCGCGCTGGCCGGCCCCGATCATGACGGCCTCGATGGTCATGTTGCTCCGATCCCTGTGGCCAGCTCGGCGACGGCGGCTTCGACAACCGGGCCCCGATAGAACGTGTGGCCGTTGATCGGAGGGAGCGGGTCTCCCGCCTGTCGCAGGGACGAGGCTGGGTCGGGAAGCTCGACGTCGTTGTTCCCAACCCTTCCGCCAATCGGATCGGTTGCGCGGAAGAGATTGATCCAGCGGTTGCCGACCCGCTCGGCGAGTTCCGAGAGTCGGGCCTCACCGAAATAGGCCGGAAAGAACTTGCCGTAGAGCCGGCCGAGCGGGCTGCCGTGAGTCAGCAGGGCGATGCGGGAACGAATCTCTGCGGGCAGCCTGACGAGGCTTGCGGCCGCCAACACCGACCCTTGCGAATGGCCCGAGATCACCACCCGCGCTCCTTCGCCAGTCAAACGAGCGAGGCGGATTCCCAGTTCGGGGACCGCCCGGGCCGAATAGGGAGGCGGAGCCAACGGGTGGTACCAACGAGGCCAGAAAGTGAGGATGTCCCACAGCACGCCCACGCGGCGCCTCGTGCCCGGGTCGCGAAACGATCGGTACATCAATCCCATTGCTGCGAGTGGGAGCAAGCTGCCGATCCACGACGCGGCCGGAACGAGACTCTTCCAAGCGGTCGGCATCGGGCCGATCGCGTCAAGCGGGCTCCCTGCGCTGAAAGCCCGGACTCCGTAGAAGGCGATCGCTCCGAGGAGGACCAGGCTCAGCATCGCGAGGAGGGCGGAGGCTGCTTGGTCGGTGTATCCAGCCAGCGCCCGCGCGCGGACGATCCGCCGGATCCAAGCGATTCCTTCGTTGTCGCGGATGAGATCGGGGTAGTCCTGGGCCACGCTTTCGACGGCCTCGGGCCGCATCACGCGCCGTCGCAGGGCGAGGAAGGCCACCAAAGCCATCATCAAAAGGGCGAGGATCAAACCCAGAGAGGCGAGCGCGAACCAGTCGTAGGCAAACGAGTAGGCGATCGTGGGGGTGCCAGGATTCGCCAGCCGGTCGCCCAGCCAGTCGGCAATGCGAACGTGCGACCCGGCCTGGAGCGAGGCCATGGCCCACATCGCCAAAGCCGTCGTCGCCACCGGGAGGAACGTCTCCGTGCCGGACCAGACCAACACCGCCATCAGGGCAACCCCCAGCCCAACGCTCAAGAGACCCACGAGCAGCGCCGGCCGGCTGTAGCCGATGAGCTCGCCCGCCAGCTGTGCACTTGGACCCGCCCGCAAGAGATTGACAACCGCGGTCACACCCAGCAGCGACCAACCCAGGTTGGCGACGACTCGGCCGGGTCCTCGCCCGGCGGCAATGGTGATGACCGCGGCCACAACGGCGAGGACGATCGCGGCAACGAAGGCGACCCGATCGAAAGTTGCCTCGAGCCCGGCGGCCCGACGCAGGCGGAGGCTCGCAAGGCTGAAGGCTGCGACCACGACCGAGGTCGCCGTGGCAAAGTGGGCCGAGGCGAGCCGGGCGGTGAATGGGGCGGAGTGCCAGAACTGGTAGTGAGGGAGGCTGGCTGCGATCGCGAGGTCACCTTCGAAGATCGTGGTTGACTCCACCGGCTCGTCGCCAAACGCCTCCTCATATCGGGTTCGAGTGAATTGACTCGCCAGCCGCCAAAGGACGATTATTCCCACCGGCAAGAGGAGGCCGATAACCATGCGTCGCAGCGGCTGGCTCGAAAAGAACGGGTTCCGGAAGAAGGTCAGCCACCAGTGCCGAGCGACGCAGACTGGTTGTCCACCGCATTGATAGGCGAACAGATCGATGCCGACACCCGTCGCCCAAAGGGCCGCCATCGCGGTCACGGCCAGCGAGAGCAGCCGCTGCAGCGCTTTCGGCAGCCGGGCTTGAGTCGCCAGCATGAAACCGGCGGCATTTGCCAGGGCGAAAGGCAGAAGCAGCAGCCATAAAGCCCGGCTCCCGGCTCGCGACGTGATCCCTCCCCACGAGTAGGCCTCGACTGCGTCCGAGTCCGGGGCTCGATAGAACCCGGCGGTGTCATCCCCGGCCACTTGCACGGGGTGGGGGTGCGAGAGCAGGATCTCAGCGGTGGTGCCTCCCACCCCATGCACCCTTAGCTCGACGGGGGCCGCTAGGGCTCGTTGTCGATCGAGGGTCTTCGCTTCACCCGAGGCCATGGCTGAAAACTAACCCTTCGCCGCCCGGCTGACCTCGAACAACAGCTAAACCTTCGTGGCCACGGTCCGAAGCATGATCATGTCGTCTCGGACTCAAGCGCTTTGACATGTCGTTAGCGCAACCCCCAGGGAAAGGACGAGCTAGCGCCGGGAGCCTCTTCGTTCGATTCCTGGGTTTTCTCCTCTTTCTCGCCCTTGCCGGCGCCCTGGTCTGGGCGTTATCGGTCACTTCCGGGGTCGACTCTTTCGAAATCCTGGACGCCGCCGACACCCGCCCCGGCTCGCTCGTCACCCTGACCAACGGCGAAATCGTCCACTAACAAGAGGTTGGATCTGGTCCGCCTGTCGTTCTGCTTCATGACTTCGACCTCGCCGGCGGGTACCAGTGGCACGAGGTGGCAGCTGCCTTGCCGAACTATCGGCTGATCATTCCCGACCAGATCGACTTCGGATTCGGCCAGCGTCCGAGCCGGCCGGGTCGCCAACACACGATCGCCGGTCGGGCTGAATCGGTGGCGTTGCTGATCGATGAGCTCGAGCTTGGCCAGCCCAGCGTTGTCGGCGCAGGGATGGGCGGCGCAGTCGCGGCGCAATTGGCTGTTGACGATCCGGACTTGGTCGATCATCTGGTTCTCATCGCGCCCGAGATCTATGGGCCCCGCCCCACCTGGACCGAGTTCTTCTTCCGGGTGCCGGTGATTGGTCCGGCACTCACCTACACCAATCTGGGCGGGGGGAATCGGGCAGTCTCCGAATATCAGGCCGAGTGCGCCATCGGCGGTTGGTGCCCGACCGCCGCCGATCTCGAGGCCCGGCAAGCAGCGGCCATGATTCGCGGCACCACCGCCTCGATCGTGGCGATGGCCGCCACCCCGCGCGCCTCGACAGTTCCAGCTGACCTCCCCGAGATCGAGTCCCCAACCCTTGTGATCTGGGGCGAGAGTGACCAGATGACGCCCGCCGGCGATGGCCAGCAGGTCGCCGATGCCGTGCCGGGTTCGAGCCTGGTGATCCTTCCTGGCGTCGGTCACCGTCCCCACCTGCAGGACCCGGCCGCGACCGCTTCGCTGATCGAAGACTTCCTCGCAAGCTAAGACAAAAGAACTGAGACTTCACATACTGGACACGTTGTGGAACATCCACGGTCGCGCCTACGGATGGTTACGACGCATGATCTCAGACAACCTCGAACCTTTGGTCTGCTGTTCCTAGCCCTGATCGTGGCCTGCGGGTCGGAAGCGTCCTCGGCGGCGCCTCCATCTCTGGTCGAATTGACACCTTTATGTCACGTGCTCGCCGACGTCACCTGGGTGAAAGCGGTCGACAATCCGGCGACAGGCGATAATGCCGCCGCCCAGTTTTCTGACCTCGAGGTGTTGTGGTCAACGCAAACCATGGTCTTGGGAGACGGCGTCACCTATCAAGTCCCTGCCGTCCCGGAGCCGCTGGAAGCATGGGGGTTCTTCCAGAACATAGATCAGTACAACACCGGTGATCAGTTGACCTTGTGTCTGAGCTTCTCAGAAGACCACCCCTACGGGCAGTGGAGAGTCACCTCGCCGTGACCGGCGAGGGTTTGGCCTTGCCGGCCGCCGACCTACCGGAGGAAAATCCGTGGTCTGTAAACCTCGCCGCCGATCTGGAGAAGCTTGCGGTAGTGGCGGCTGAGCGGAACGAGGATCGGTTGCAGACCCTGATCGCCTTGGTTCAGGAACAACGGCTGTGGTCGGACTCACGGAACCTCGGGTCCGAGATAGCCGACAGGCCACTCGCCAGCGAGTTCATCGAGGAAGTGGTTCCTCCCAGCGACGAGGAGACGTTGGCCTATTGGCGTTCGATTCCGCCCGAGGTGCGGTCGCTCATGCTCGAATCCGAGTTGCCGGATGGCCATGGGCTGACCTTCACACCATTGCAAGTGGCGCTAACCGCCGAGGCCGAGCTCGCCAGCGAGTTCGACGGGGTGCGATTCATCACCTCCGAGGGTTACGTCCTGACTCATATCCTGCCGTTGAGCTATATCGTCCAACCGTTTAGCGACTTCACCATCCAAGGCCTCGACATCCGGGTTGTCCTCTATGGCCCGCCAACAGTCGAGGGCGAAGTCGAATCGTTGGTCGACGTTGGGACGATCGAGTGGGAGACGCTTAAGCCGGCGACTCCCTTGTTCATCGAGCTCAAAAAGGACAGCATGGAATTGAACCCGATGTCACAGGACGACTACGACCAGCTACTCCAGGATCCGGGCCCAGTTCGCACAACGCCGTAGACCGACCATCGCAGTTTCCAAATTTCCCGTGTCTTTTAGAGATTGCCCCGCGCGGCTTGGTCGCGCTCAATGGCCTCGAAGAGGGCTTTGAAGTTTCCCTCCCCGAATCCGGTGGCCCCGCGCCGTTCGATGAACTCGAAGAAAACAGTGGGACGATCCTGCAGCATGCGGGTGAAGATTTGAAGCAGACCGCCCCCCTCGTCGTTGTCGGCGAGGATGTTGAGCCGGCGCATCTCGGCCTCGTCGACGGTCATTTCGCCAACGCGTTCTGCGATGTCGGCGTAGTAGCTGTCGGGCACGTTCATCATCATCAGGCCCCGCTCTCGCACCTCGCCAACTGTGCGAAAGATGTCCTCGGTGAGAATCGCGATGTGCTGCACGCCGGGTGACCGGTAAAAGTCGAGGTATTCCTCGATTTGGCTCTTCCGACGGCCGGAGGCCGGCTCGTTGATCGGCATCTTGATAAGACCGCTTCCGTCCCAGACGACCTTCGACATCAGAGCGGAGTACTCGGTTGAGATCTGCTTCTCGTCGAAGTGACGCAAGAGGACAAAGCCAAAGACCTCCTCGTAGAACGCCACCCACCGGTCCATGTCGCCGAGGCCGACGTTGCCCACGACGTGGTCGATCCGGGCCAGGCCTACGGGGCGGGCAATTGTGTCCACGAATGGCTCAAAGTCGGGCGGCGGCCAGCTTCCGTCCGAAGAGATCAGCGAGTGGATGGTTTCGCCATAGGTATGAATTCCGGCGCGGCCCCACGATGACCCGCCCCCGTTCAATTCCTCCGGCTTGTAGGCAGCTTCGGCGCCGCGGGCGACTGCCTGCTCGAAAGCGGCCTCGGCATCGGGAACCGAGAGTGCCACATCGTGAACCCCGGGCCCATGCTCGAGCACGTGGCGGCTGATCGGATGATCCGGGAACAGCGCTCCTGTCACGATGAAACGAGCCTCTCCCTGGCGCAAGGCCCACGAGGCGGCATCGCGGACGCCGGTCTCGGGTCCGCGGTATCCCTCGATCGCAAACCCCATGAGCGACCGGAAGAACTGGGCCGACTGATAGGCGTTGTCGGTCCAAAATTCGATGTGATGAAAGCCGTTCAGCGGGA
>JBPCQV010000120.1:0-4872 GCA_050997725.1 Acidimicrobiia bacterium | reverse complement strand
AGGCGGGCGTCGGGGGTTCGAATCCCTCCGGGCGCACCAGAAAACCACTGGTGACGGGTAATCTGATCGGTCGCGCCTGACGTCGGCGTTTGGGAATTTTGACTAGTTGGGCGGGCTTCAAGCGCCGTGTGATCGGTCGGCCACTGGCCACCGACCAGGCAGAACATCAGCTACTTACCAAGCGGCTGGCTTTGCCTGTGTTCTCGTCCGACGCGCTTTCCTCGGTTGCCTATGCCACTGAGGAGGCGATGCTGGTCCTGGCCCTTGCCGGTGTGGCCGCCTTTACCCGGCTCGTTCCCATCACCCTCGCCATCGCCGTCCTCTTCACGATCGTCATCGCGTCCTACCGACAGACGATTCGTGCCTATCCGATGGGGGGCGGTTCGTTCATCGTTTCTTACGAGAACCTGGGCCTCTACCCAGGGACCGTCGCCGGGGCGGCCCTTCTCACCGACTACACGCTCACCGTCGCGGTTTCGGTCTCGGCGGGCACCGCCGCGATCACCTCGGCCATTCCGGCAACTATCCCCTATCGCGTGCTGATCTCGATCTTCTTTGTGATCCTGATCAGCGTTGCCAACCTGCGCGGGACCAAAGAGTCCTCAACGGTCTTCGCCTACCCCACCTACATCTTTGTGGCGACTGTCTTCGTGATGCTGGGGGTCGGCTTTCTCGAGTGTCTTGATGGCCAGTGTCCGACGGCCGTATCAGCGAGGCTCGAGATCGATCCCGAGGTGGGCGCCCTCACGTTGTTCTTGCTGTTGCGCGCCTTCGCCTCGGGTTCGACCGCCCTCACCGGCGTCGAGGCGATCGCCGATGGCGTGCAAGCGTTTCGCGAGCCGAAGGCGAAGAACGCGGCCGCGACGCTGGCGATCATGGCCGCCATGGCCATCTCGATGTTCATCGGGATCTCGACGCTCGCCCGACTCTTCAACGTGCGGATCTCCGAGGACACGGTCGACCTTTATGGAACAGTCCTCAGCCAGATCGGTCGCGCCGCCTTCAACGGAGGGATCGGTTTCTGGATCCTCCAAGTCGCCACCGCCGGCATCCTTTACCTGGCTGCCAACACCGCGTACCAGGACTTTCCCCGCCTCTCGGCCATCCTTGCCCGCCACAAGTTGCTTCCCCGGCAATTCCGCAACCTGGGTGATCGGCTCGTCTTTTCCAACGGGATCCTGGTGCTGGCAATTCTCTCGAGCCTCCTGATCTGGATCTTCGGAGCCGAGGTCAGCCGGCTGGTCCAGCTCTATGTGGTCGGCGTCTTCCTCAGCTTCACCCTCAGCCAACTGGGGATGGTTCGCCGCTGGCTCCGTACCCGCGAGGCGGGGTGGCAGCGATCGATCGTCATCAACGCCGTCGGCGCCACCACCACCGCCGTCGTCCTCGTGGTGATCGCGTTCGTCAAGTTTCTCAGCGGCGCCTGGATCGTGATCGCCGCCATCCCGCTCATCGTTTGGGGCATGCTCTCGATTCGCCGTCACTACCTGGCCGTCGCCGACCAACTTCGACTGGTCGGGGAGCCTCCGGTCCCGACTAGCAATCGAGCGATTGTGCTGACCTCACACACCGGTCGCGCGACCCAGCGCGCTATCGATTACGCGGAGATGATCCATCCTTCCGACCTCATGGTTCTCCATGTGCGAGAGGTTGGCGACGAGGACCTGCTCGACACCTGGAACCGCCTCTACCCGAGCCACCCCCTGAATGTGATCGAGCCGAACAAGAACCATCCGTTTCGGACGATCCGCGACTTTGTTGCCCAGCAGGCCAAGGAAAACCCCGACAGCTTCATCACTGTTGTCATCCCCGAACTGCTGCGCCAGCGCCGGCTGGGATCAATGCTTCTTCATCCGCACGGCCTCGTGGTGAAGTTGCTGCTCCTTTTCTTGACGCGGGTGGTGGTCACCGACCTCACGTACCAGCGGAACAGCGGGCTCAAGCGAGCAGACCTGAAACAGGAAGTGATCCGCGATCAACAGCTCGTGGTGTTGACGGCGGACGTCACGATCCCGGTCCGGAGAGCACTCGCCTACGCCAAGCTCTTGCACTCGGATTCGGTGGTCGCGGCCCATCTCGACATCGATGCCGACCAGCGCAACCGGGTTCTCGCCAATTGGGATCCCGACTTCGGCGAACTGCATGTCCTGGAAAGCCCCTACCGGGGGATCACCCGGCCGCTAATTCGTTATGTGCGCCGCCTGCGACGGGATGCGCCCGAGGGAACGCTGATTCATGTCATCATCCCCGAGTTCGTCGTGCCCGGGTATCGCAGCCAGCTCTTGCACAACCAAACGGCTTTTGCGATCAAGGCCAATCTCCTTTTTGAACCAGGGGTGGTCTTGAGCTCGGTCCCGTGGCACTTGGCCGGGACAGACACCCACCCAGACATTTAGATTTCGACTGCGTGATGGAAAACCTGTTTTACGAACCGCTGTCGCACCTCGATGCATCGTTTCTCGCACTGGAAACTCCCACCTCCCATATGCATGTCGCGGGCGTAGTTCTCTTCGACGGCGCCGCTTTGCAAACTGACGTCGGGGGAATCGACATCGAGCGCATTCGCCGGCACATTGGCGGCAAGCTCACCTATATCCCCCGCTATCGCCAGCGCCTGTCGTGGACGCCCGGCAACCGCCGCCCGGTGTGGATCGACGACGATCACTTCAACTTCGATTACCACGTGCGTCATTCGAGCCTCCCCCGGCCGGGCACCGATGAGCAGCTCAAGCGCCTGGCGGGCAGGGTCGTTTCTCAACCGCTCGACCGGGCCAAGCCTTTGTGGGAGCTCTGGGTAGTCGAGGGTCTCAGTGACAACCGGTTTGCGATCATCGCCAAGATCCACCATTCGATGGTCGATGGAATCTCGGGCGTTGACCTCACCACGATCCTGCTCAACGTTGTCCCTACCTCAGACGTGGAGTCGGAAGCCGATTGGCACGCACGGCGGGTGCCGAGCGCGAGCCAACTCGCCGTGGCGGAAGCCGCTCGCACCACACGCACGGCCATCGACACATTGACCAACCTCCGCACCCTGAGCACTCGCGGCCGCGAGGTGGCGGTCAACGTCGGCGGTCGCGGCCTGGCCGCCCTGAACTCGTTGAAATCGGGCTGGCTCCGTCCCGCCACTCGCACCCCGCTCAACCCCGATCTGGGCCCCAACCGCCGCTTCGATTGGACCACTACTTCGTTGGCCGACATCAAGGAGATCCGGAAGACCCTGGGCGGATCGGTGAACGACGTTGTTCTCGCCATCGCCGCCGGTGCCGTCCGCCGGTTTCTCACCGAGCACCGCGGCTTTGATCTCGAGGGAATCGAGTTTCGGGCGATGAACCCGGTGTCGACCCGCCGCGCCGATCAGCGTGGCTCGCTTGGCAACCAGGTGGCGATGTGGCTGGTGACCCTGCCCGTCGACGATTCCAGCCCGGTGTCGCGGCTCGAGAAGATCAAGGCCGAAACGCAAAATCTCAAGTCGACCAATCAGGCACTTGGCGCCGCCACCCTGGTCGAGCTCTCGCGAGGCACCCCCCTCACCATCATTTCGCTCGCCAACCGGGTGGTCGGACCGTTGATGAGACCCTTCAACCTGACGATCACCAATGTCCCCGGTCCCCAGTTCCCCATGTACCTGCTGGAAGCGCCGATGCTTGCCAACTACCCGATCGTCCCGCTGTGGGCACAACACGGCTTGGGCCTTGCCCTGTTCTCTTACAACGGCGAGGTGGCCTGGGGCGTTCACGCCGACTTCGACGCGTTTCCCGACATCGAAGCCGTCACCGCCTCCATCGACTACGCCAACCGCGAGCTCCTACGGGTGGCTCGAGCTAGGGCTGGCTAGGCCGGCTCTTCAGGAGGTGCTGGGTCACTCGATCGATCAGATCGAGAGGCATCGGCCGGTTGAGAGCGAATCGCAAAGTCCCCGGCCCGGTCCGATAGGGCGTCAGCTCCTTCTCGAATGCCTCATCGCCGCCTGGGACCGGGTAGATGCTGATGTGCTTTTTCCAGCCGGCGAAGAAGACGAGATACTTCCCACCAACCTTGAACGTCGGAATGTTGTAGCTGATCACTTCCTCGGCCTCGGGCAGCGCGGTCTTGATCGTTCTCCGCACATCTTCGAGCACCGGCCGCACCTCCTCTGGAAACGACGCGATGTACTCATCCACACTCTTCCACTTCGCTGCCATTAGGTCTCCTTTTTGCGAACCCAGGGTTCGTATACCGCAAAAGCGCGGATATCGGCCCAGAGAACGCCGCTAATTGTCGACGAGCTCGATGCGCATCCGTTTGTTGGCTTTGCCCTTCGACTCGGTCTTGGTCACCGCGACACGGCCGACCTCAAGAGTCGACGAGACATGGGTGCCACCGTCCGCCTGCCGGTCGAGCCCGACGATGTCGATCACTCGGATCTCCTTGACGTAGTCCGGAATGAGATTGACCTTGGTGCGGATCAAGTCGGGATCCTGCAACGCGGCCTCCCGGGCCATGAAGATCACCTCGGCCGGGTAACCCTTGACCAGCTCGGCGTTGAGAATCTCCTCGACCTGGCGGCCGAACTCCACCGACATCGACTCGAGCTCGAAATCCATCCGGGCCACGCCGGGCTCCATGTTGCCGCCGGTGACCTTGGCTCCGAACCTCGAGAACACCACCCCTGACAAGGCGTGCAAAGCGGTGTGAGTCCGCATCAGCCGGTAGCGACGATCCCAGTCGATGACCGCTTCGACGGGCATGTTCGGTTCTAGCTTTTCCGATTCAGAAACCACGTGCAGAACATTGCCTTGCGCTCGCACCGTGTCGGAGACCTCAACCGCGCCGTTCTCGGTGTAGAGCCTCCCGATATCACCAGGCTGGCCCCCGCCCCGGGCGTAGAAG
>JBPCQV010000109.1:0-3561 GCA_050997725.1 Acidimicrobiia bacterium | reverse complement strand
GTTCTACGCCTTGCGAGCGCTGTGCTGCACCTCGGTGGAGCAGTACGACCGCTTCGCCGCGGTTTTTGTCGACTATTTCCGCCAGCGGGTTCCCGCCGGCCTGGCCGCGACTCAGCCTCGTACTCGGGAATGGACGATCAGCGGCGAAGAAGAAGGGGAAGGGGGAGGGGAGGAGTCGGCGCTTGCCGGCCGGGGGGCAACCAACGCCGAACGGCTGCGGCAAAAGGATTTCGCCACCCTCACCCCCGCGGAGGCGGCGGCGGTGCGGTCGCTGATCGAGGCTATGGCTTGGTCCCCGGCCCGGGCTCGCAGCCGACGTCACCGCCCGGCGAGTCGGCCGGGACGACCCGACTTGCGCCGAACCCTGCGCGGGTCAGTCTCTCCGGAAGCCGCCATGGTTCAGCTGGCCTATCAGGAACGCAAAGAACGCCAGCGGCCGCTGCTGTTCCTCGCCGACGTTTCGGGCTCGATGGAGCGCTACTCGGAGATGCTGCTCTATTTTGCCCACGCCGCGAGGGATCGGCTGGGCCGAATGGAGGCGTTCGTCTTCGCCACCCACCTCACTCGCGTCACTCGCCAGCTCGAACGCCGCGACCCTTCGCAGGCTGTTGCCCAGGCCTCGCGGGCAGTCACCGATTGGTCAAGCGGTACCCGGATCGGCGAAGCGATCTCCACCTTCAATCGCGACTGGGCGCGTCGCGTCGGAAGGGGGGGTCCGATCGCGATCATCGTCTCCGATGGTTGGGACCGAGGGGATCCAGCGATCCTCGCCGACGAGATGGCCCGTCTTCGCCGCAGCGTTCATCGAGTGATCTGGCTGAACCCGCTCTCGGGCCGAGAGGGTTATCAACCTTTGACAAGGGGCATGCAGGCGGCAATGCCTTACGTCGACGATTTCCTTCCTGTCGGAAATCTGGCCAACCTGGAGAAGGTGGTGCAAGTGCTCGACTCGGTTCCCGTCCGGGCGAGGTCGTGAAGACCGAGCTCGCCTGGCGTCGTCGCTGGCTCGCCGAAGGTAAGCAGGTGGGGGCGGCGACCGTCGCCCGAGTCTCCGGCTCGGCCCCTCGACCCATCGGCTCCCGATTTCTGATGACTTCGGCCGGGGACATGGAAGGCTCGGTCTCCGGCGGCTGTGTCGAGAACGATGTTTTCGTGCGGCTGGAGTCTGTGTTGAGCAATGGCCGGCCGGAGCTGGTCGGCTACGGCATCGCTGACGACGAGGCCTTTGCTGTCGGCCTGGCCTGCGGCGGCCGCATCCAGGTCTACCTCGAGGATCAGACCACAAGCGACGTGCTCGACGCAGTCGAGGATTTGATCGAACGGGAGGGACTCGGATCGCTGGCCGTAGTGGTCGGTGGCCCCGATTTGGGCTCCTCGGCCCTGCTCGAAGATGGACAGGTGATGCTTGGTGAGCTGCCGGCGGCAGTGATTCCCGACGTTCTGGCCGACGCTGCCGTCCTCACGGAAAGGGGCGAAAGCCTGACGCTCGAGTACGGCGAGCACGAGGTCTATCTGGAAACTGTGGCGCCGCCGAGCCGCCTCGTAATCTTTGGCGCGGTGCACATCGGTCAGGAACTTGCCCAGCTCGCTCACCAGCTCGGGTATCACGTCACCGTCTCTGATGCCCGTCCGGTCTTCCTCACGGAGGAGCGCTTTCCGACCGCCGACCGGCTGGTCCCGGGTTGGCCCGACCAGGTCGATATCGAGTTCGATCGCAACACCGCGGTGGTTGTGCTGAGCCACGACGCACGGTTCGAGGACCCGCTCTGGCCCCTTTTGCTCACGACCCCGGTCCCCTATATCGGGGCGATGGGTAGCAAGGGAACGGCAGACAAACGCCGCCAGCGGCTCCTGAACGACGGGTTCACGGCTGACGAGGTTGGACGGATCCACGGGCCGGTCGGGCTGAGTATCGGCGCCGAGACCCCGGCTGAGGTCGCGGTCGCGATCATGGCTGAGATCGTGTCGGTGCGACGCTCTCCCCGCCCGGCGCTCCGCGGCATTGCCCGCCGGCTTCCAGGCAACTAGTGCCGGAGCAACATCCAATTGCGGCGTTGGTGCTGGCTGCGGGGGGCTCATCCCGACTCGGCCGTCCCAAGCAGCTCGAACCGTGGGGGGAGACGACGCTGCTCGACATTGTCCTGCGCCAGGTTGAGAGAGGTCCCTTCGACGAGCGGTTTGTAGTGATCGGGGCGGCGCTCGATCAGATCCTGGACGCGGTCGAGCTGGAAGGGTGGACGGTGGTCGAGAATCCGGAATGGGCTGACGGCCTGGCGTCCTCATTGCGGGTCGGCGTCGACGCCGTGTTGCGGTTGACACGAGCCGATTCCATGGCGATTTTTCTCGGCGATCAACCGGATGTCGACGAGTTGGTGTTAGCGGCTCTGTTGGCTGCTCACAAGAAAAGCCCGCGACACGTGGTCGTTCCCAAGTATCGATATGAGTGGGGTAATCCAGTGATCGTCGCCAAGCCACTTTGGCCGCGCCTGATGAGCATTGAAGGTGACTCAGGGGCCATGCAATTTTTCAAGGCTCATCCCGAGTGGGTGGAGGAAGTTTGGTTCGAAGCGCGTTCGCCGCGGGACGTCGATACAGAACGCGACATTGAGGACCTCCGTCCCAAGCACCGGTGACATAGCTTCGGTAGAGTCGCCGCTCGCTGGTCATTGCAAAGGAGCTCCGGTGGCGCGAATCGATGAGATTGCTGGCATCGACCCGAAGGACGCCACCAAGCTGCGCAAGGCAGGCATCAGGACCACCGAGGCGATGCTTCGTCGAGCCGCTACCAAAGCCGGGCGCGATGCCTTGGCGCTCGAGATGGGTTTTGACTCCGAAGTGGTGTTGCGTTGGGCGCAGCGCGCCGACCTGATGAGGGTGAAGGGGATCGGCTCGGAATATGCGTTGTTACTGGAGATGTGCGGGGTGTCGACGATCAAAGATCTTCGTCGCCGCAACGCCACTTCCCTCGCCACCAAGCTGGTCCATCTCAACGGGCGCAAGGCGACTGTGAAGCGCCTGCCAACTGAATCGATGGTCAGCGGTTGGATCGACGCCTCCGCGCTGGTCGAGCCGATCGTCAAATAGACAAAAGACAAAAGACAACAGACCCAAAGATCTGAATCTGTTGGCTGAAGTCTTTTGTCTAGGTATTAGGACGCTTTGGCGGTGACCTTTACGGCGGGCGCTTTCTTCGCCGTGGTCTTCGCCGTCGCTTTCTTCACCGTGACAGTCGTCTTCTTGGCGGCCGGCGCCTTCTTGGCGACAGTCTTCCGGGTCGACTTGGCAGCGGGCTTCCGAGCTGTCGGCTTCTTGCCAGTTGATTTACTTGGAATAGTCTCGAACTTCACGCCGTCCGTCGAGGCTTCAACTTTGACGGTGGGAAGCTTTTCGGGGCGGAAAGAGGTGCGCCAGGTGGCAAGGAGGTCTTCGAGCTGGTCGCGGAGCTTGTTCACCTGGGTGCTGACCTGGTCGAAGTCGACCCGGGAGGCGATGTCATCGACGACCTTGGCGTCGGTGAGCTTTCCCAGGAGCTTTTCGCCTTCCGTGGCCCAGGTGTTGAAA
>JBPCQV010000106.1:0-6039 GCA_050997725.1 Acidimicrobiia bacterium | reverse complement strand
AGAGATTGGCAGCTCGACATCGTGACCGAGGATCTCCACCAGCATCGGGCCCTTCCGCGACCTGGTAGCCGAAACGGCGATCTCCTCGCCGCCGACCGAGCCGGTGATCGAGAGCATCGAGACATATTCGGGACTGCGCTCGTCCGCCTCGAGCACCAGGCCGATTCCTCGCTCGCGGGCGAGGGCGTTCACGTTGACGTAGGAAACCGGACCGGTGGAAACCGCCGCCAAACCGCCCTTCATCACTGCCAAGCCGAGTGGGCGGATGTCGGCCATCGCCAGCCTCCCCCGCGCCGACACCCGCATTTGGTCGGGCGCTCCCCCGCCTAAACCGATGAACACGGCGCCGAGTTGCTCGGCCACGGGGAGAAACTCGCGCACCTCCTCGGAGACTTCGCGTCCGAGATCGACATTGACCGCCGAGAGTACGAGCTCACCCCGGAGAGCCGCCGCCACTGCTTCGGCCACCTGGAGACCAGCCTTGTCTTGCGCCTCGATTGTTGAGGCGCCGAGATGCGGGGTCAGCACCACCTGAGCGAGCTCGAACAGCGGGCTTTCGGTCAAAGGCTCGTTGACAAAGACGTCGAGCGCCGCGCCCGCGACGATCCCGGAACGCAAGGCGTCGGCCAAAGCTTCCTCATCGACGATGCCGCCCCGCGAGGTGTTGATGATCCGCACGCCGGCCTTGCACCGAGCGAGGTTGTCTTTGCCAAGGAGTCCGTCGGTTTCGGCGGTGAGAGGAAGATGAATGGTGATGAAATCTGAACGAGCGAGAAGCTCATCGAGGTTCACGAGTTCCACCGCCTGTCGGCGGGCGCGTTCGGGGCCGACGAAAGGATCGTGAGCGATGATCTTCATACCGAAGGCATTGGCGCGGTCGGCGACGAGGCTGCCGATTCGGCCCAGACCGACAACTCCGAGAGTTTTGCCGTGCAGTTCGACTCCCTGGAATGACTTGCGGTCCCAGTGCCCGGAGCGTGTCCGCGCGTCCGCCTGCGGAATGTGACGCGCCTGGGCCAAGAGCAACGCCAGCGCATGCTCGGCGGCGCTGATCGCATTGGCCTGCGGTGCGTTCACGACCACGATCCCGCGCGCCGTAGCTGCGTCGACGTCGATGTTGTCGACCCCAATCCCCGCTCGGCCGATGACACGCAGGCCGGGTGCAGCCGCAATGAGCTCCGAGTCGACACTGGTGGCCGAGCGGACAATGAGAGCCGAGGCACCGCGGAGCGTGTCGATAAGCTGCTCCCGAGACGCTCCAGCCAGGTCGACAACCTCAAAATCCCGTTCCAGCGCCTCGAGACCTGCCGGCGTCAGCGACTCGGCGACGACGACCACGTCGCGGAACGGAGCGAGCGGTTGCTGCTGCATGGCGTACTCAGGCATCTGACAAATCTTGCACCTGAGGAGGTTGATTTCCGAAATTTCAAGGGTTCTAGGCTCCCGCGATGAGCGGTCCCACCGAGTTTGAGGTCGATACCGCGGTCGAGGGAGAGAGCGGCCGCTACCAAGCCACCATTACGGACCGCTGGTCCATAGGGGGCCGGCCCAATGGCGGTTATCTGCAGGCGGTAGTGGTCGGCGCCATCGGCTTAGAGGTTGCGCAACCGGACTTGCTAACGAGCACAGGTCACTTTCTTTCCCCCGCCGACCCAGGCCCCGCCACGATCGAAGTCGAGGTCTTGAAGCGGGGACGCTCGCTTTCCAACTCGCGCGCCCAACTGATACAGGACGGACAGGTGAGGCTGACGGTGCTCGCCGGTCACGGCGACCTCTCAGCTCTGGGACGGACCCAGATCTTCGATCAGCCCCCAGCACTGGCCCAACTGACTGCTTCGATCGATCGACCACTCCCCTTTCCCATTACCGAGCGCTTCGAATATCTGATGCCGCCGGTCCAAGCCACGGCGGTCAGCGGTCAAGGATCGCCGGAGAATGGGCGGCCTGAGCTGGTAGGCAAGTTTCGTTTCCGCGACGGATTGACTCCACCCACCTCGGCGTTGCCTTTGCTGGTCGACGCTTGGCCACCAACGATGTTCATCCTCGGTCACTTCGGTTGGACCCCCACCCTCGAGCTGACGGTGCATGGCCGGGGGCGCCCGGCGTCGGATTGGATTACGGTCCGGCTCCGCTCGCGATACCTGATCGACGGGCTCGTCGAGGAAGACTGCGAGCTATGGGACGAGACCGGCCGCCTCGTGGCGCTCTCGCGCCAACTGGCCAAGGTGATCGTTTAGAGGTTTGGGATTACTTCGCGGGCAAATAGCTCGAAGCCGGTCTGGTCGTATGCCGCCTCGGCGAAGTAGAAGATCCCGTAACTGAGCCCGGCATCTCGCCATAGGCGCAGCTTTTCGATTAGTTGTTCGGGTGTTCCCGAGAAATCGGCAAAGTTTTGAATGGTCCGCTCGACGCGCTCGGGTGGCAGCTTCTTGGCAAAATGCCCCTCCATCCAGCGTCGGCGATCCGCCACCGCCTGTTCGGTCGGCGCACAAAGGATGTTGAAGTTGGAGGTGCGAACGATCTCGTCGAAATCTCGCCCGACCTCCCGGCAATGTTCCGCGAGCTTGTCGGACTTTTCGACGAACTCGTCAAGATCGTTGCCGAAGTTCGTGTAGGCGGCGTGCTCGGCGGCGACTCGGAGGGTGAGCTGTTCGCCGCCCCCGGCGATCCAAAAGGGGATGTGCGGCTTTTGCAACGGTCGGGGTCGACAGATCGCTCCCTCGAGTTGGTAGTGCTTCCCCTCAAAAAGGACCTCGTCCTCGGTCCACATCCGTTTCATGATCTCCACCGCCTCGGCCAGTTGGCCAATGCGAACCGCCGGCCGCGGGAAGGGATAGCCGTAGGCAAGGTATTCCTCCTCGTACCAGCCGGCCCCGATTCCCATCTCCAGGCGTCCCCCGGAAAGCACGTCGACCGTCGCGGCCACCTTGGCCAGATACGAAGGCGGCCGGTAGCTGTTGCAAGTGCACATCCGGCCGAGCCTGATTCGGCTCGTGGTGACCGCCAGCGCACCCATGAGCGTCCAGGCTTCGTGGGTCACCTCGTCGGTGGCGATCGGAACCGTGTGGAAGTGGTCATAAACCCACACACTCTCGAACCCCAGCGCCTCCGCCGCCACGGCGACATCGTGCATCCGCGGCCAGTGCTCCTCATAGGGAATCCCAGCAAGGTCGAGGCGCCAGCCTTGGGGAACGAAAATGCCTGCTCTCATAGCTGCAACCTAGTTGGAATCCGAGTCGATAACGTCGGCTCATGGATCTCGACCGAGAGTTGTTCGCAGATTTAATCGAGCGGTTCGACCATGTCGGCATCGCGGTCCCAACCATCGAAGAAGGCCTGGCGCTGGTGTCCGGCCTGGGCGGAACCTATTTCTCGGGAACGGATCAAGCGCGAGCCGGCTTCCGGTGGGTGCAGTTCACCCTGCGCGATAATTCCAAGCTCGAACTCATCGCCCCGCTGCAACCGGATTCGTTTGTCGCTCGGTTTCTTGAAGAACGAGGCCCCGGTCTCCACCATCTCACCTACAAGGTGACCGACGTGGGCGAAGCTTCCCAGCGAGCGACGGCGGCCGGCTATCGCGTATTGGGTCCGAATCTGAGCCCGACCTGGAGCGAGCTGTTCATCCACCCCGAAAACCCGCTGGGAACGCTTATTCAACTCGCCGAGTGGCCGAGCGATTCGCCCTGGACCAAGTTCTCCCTCGAAGAAGTCCTCGCTGGGCAGGCGGTCGACGAAAGCTGATGGCCGTCCTCGTGGGCGTGCCGATCAAACCGTTCGGATCGGCCAAGAGCCGGCTGTCCGGATTGTTGGACGACGCCCAGCGCAAAGAGATTGCTCGCTACCTGGCGATCCATACCCTCGCTACCTTGCGCGCCGTCGGGAGTGAGCCGCTGGTGCTGGCGGCCGACGACGAAGTTGCCCATTTCGCAACCGAACTTGGCCACCAAGTCCTTACCGAACCCGGACCTGGGTTGAACCGGTCCGCCACGCAGTTCCGTGATCGTGCTGCGGATCTGTCTCAGGCCTGGCTCGTCGTCCACGCCGACCTTCCCTATCTCACCAGCGAGGCGTTAGTGCGACCGCTCAGGGCTCTTGAGCGAGGCAGGCCGGTGATTGCCCCCAGCCCGGACGGGGGCACTCCTCTCCTTGGCCATGTTGCCCACGGGTTGGCTTTTTCGTACGGACCGGCCAGCTTCGGGCGCCATCTGCGTCAAATGCCGGACGCACGGGTTTTTGCCGATCCCCGGCTTTGCTGCGACATTGACCGGCCGCGCGACCTCGAAGCAGCTCGAGCACGGATTGACCGAATCTCTACCCTGCTCGGCTCGTGACTTTCGACGGCACGCTTCCGGTTCCATCCCGCGCCCTCACCATCGGCGCCCATCCCGACGACGCCGAGTTTGGTTCCGGAGGAACTCTTTCTCGCTGGGCAAGCGAAGGATGCGAGGTTTCGATGTTGGTGGTCACCGACGGCTCGAAAGGGACCTGGGACCCCGACCGCGACCCCAGCCACCTCATCGCCGCCCGAGTCTCCGAACAGCAGAAGGCGGCCGACGTGCTGGGAGCGCGCGGGGAGCTGATCCACCTCGGCTATGTGGATGGCGAGCTCGAATATTCGATGACATTGCGCCGCCAGATCTGTGAATGGGTGCGTCGGCTTCGCCCCGAGGTCGTCCTATCCCACGATCCCTGGCGCCGCTACATGCTCCACCCTGATCATCGCGCCACCGGCTGGGGCGCGATCGACGGGGTGGTGGCCGCGCGAGATCATCTCTTCTTCCCTGAGCTCGGCCTGGCGAAGCATCGTCCCGACGCCATCTTGCTCTGGGGAGCCGACGAGCCCGACTATTGGGAAGACATCGGCGCCATGTTTGACCAAAAGCTGACCGCGCTCCTCTGCCACTCGAGCCAGACCGAAACGAGCATGAGTAACGCCGAGACGAGCGAAGATGCCCGCGCAGGGTTCGCCGCCCGCATGGCAGAGTGGGCCGCCTCCCAAGGTGAGGCGGTCGGCTGGGACCGGGCGGAGAGCTTCAAGCTGCTCCGTCCTTAAACGCCTAGCGAATCGCTTCGCCCGTCTCCTTGTCGAAGAAGTGAAGCTTGTCGGTTTCGACGACCAGCTTCACCTCATCACCGTTCTTGGGGGCGTAGTCGGGATCGACCCGAGCGGTGAACTTGGTCTCGTCCCCGAGCGACGCCGGGTCGGTCCCCTGATCGGCGAGCAGCTCGCGGATATCGGGGGTGATCACCGGTGGCGCATTCTTGACGAAGTGCACGTAGGCCTCGGAGCCGAGCTGTTCGACCAGACCGACTTTGACCGAGATGGTCTGTTCCGGATCGGCCGAGGGGACCGCCGCCACCAGCTCAAACATCTCCGGTCTGATTCCCACCACGATCTCTTTCCCGGCGTAACCGGCTAAGCCGGTCTTCTTCCCCACCGTCTCCCGATCCAACCGGACCTTGTCGGGGCCCATGGTGGCATAGAGGCTGCCGTTTGACTCCTCGAGGCGTCCATAGATGAAGTTCATCGAAGGCGAGCCGATGAAGCCGGCTACAAAGAGGTTGTCCGGGAAGTCATAGAGGTTGCGGGGGGTATCGACCTGCTGCAGCCGGCCCTTTCTGATCACTGCCACCCGGTCCCCCATCGTCATCGCCTCCACCTGGTCGTGGGTGACATAGACCGTGGTGGTCCCCAACCTCGCTTGCAAAAGCCCGATCTCAGAGCGCATCTGCACCCGGAGCTTGGCGTCGAGGTTGGAAAGCGGCTCGTCCATCAGGAAGGCGGAGGGCTCCCGCACGATCGCCCTCCCCATCGCTACCCGCTGGCGCTGGCCACCGGACAGCGCTTTGGGCTTGCGGTCGAGGTACTCCCCCAGCTCCAACACCCGAGCCGCGTCCTGCACCCGGCGGTTGATGTCTTCTTTCGGCATCTTCCGCAACTTCAACCCAAAAGCCATGTTGTCGCGGACCGTCATATGGGGATAGAGGGCATAGTTCTGGAAGACCATGGCGATGTCCCGTTCCTTGGGAGGGACGTCG
>JBPCQV010000071.1:0-16218 GCA_050997725.1 Acidimicrobiia bacterium | reverse complement strand
CGCGTGTCCTGATTCGCAGGTGACCAGCCTCCACTACCACCTTCCGTGGCTGGTGAAGTCGAAGATTCGCTGGTCGCTTTTCGTCGCTGCCACCGGGCGCAAGGTTCGACACAATCCCGATTGGGAGTCCTTCTTCGAGATCGCCGACAGTGGCGCTTCCTATCGCGAGAAGCTCTCCGGATATGCCGCGTTGGCTCATCGCCGGTTTGAGACCGATCGCTTCCTCGAGTTCTGCGACCGCCATCTCTCTCAACTCGACGAGATCACGTGGGAGTATTTCTCGACGGACCGCGCCCTTGAAGCCGTGCGTAGAAAGGTCGCCGTCATCTTCCCGCCGCATGAGGTGGACCGTTTCACCGAGCACTTCTGGGGGCTGCTCCAGTTCTGGCGCCGAACCGAACGCGATCGCCTCGACCTCATTGGTTCCCACCCCGGCGAGCCAGAGTTCGAACGCAAATACTCCCCGATCTCCTCCCCGGCGGGTGCGGGTGAGGAATTTCTGTGAAGGCGGTCGAGCGCTGGCACTCAGACCGGGTCGGCGCCGAGGTCAACCTGGCGCGATGGGGCACCTTTGGCACGCCGCTCCTGATCTTTCCCACCGCCGGCGGCGACTTCGAGGAGATCGAGCGATTTCACCTTGTCGCTTCCCTCCGCGACTTGATCGACGAGGGCCGGATCAAGGTCTATTCGGTCGATAGCCTCAACGGTCGAAGCTTCTTCACCGGCGCCGACTCCGGCCATGTGGGCCGGATGATGACTGCATTCGATTCGATGATTCGCCATGAGGTCGTCCCTGCGATCCGGGCGGACTGCCGGTCGAGCTCGGTGGAGATCCTGACGGCCGGCGCCTCGATTGGCGCCTTCAACGCTCTCGAGGTTCTCTGCCGGCACCCGGATGTCTTCTCGGCCGCACTGTGCGTCTCGGGCACATTCGACCTCGCGAAGTGGCTCGATGGTCCAGCGACCTCCGACTTCTACCTTTCATCGCCCGTGCACTACTTGCCGCATCTCGTCAACGGAGATGTCCTGGCGATGCTCCGCACCCGATTCGTTCTGTTCACCCACGGGCTCGGCCGAGCCGAAGATCCGGGTGAGTCATGGCGAGCGGCCGCCGCCCTCGGCGCCCAGGGCATCCCCAACCGCGTCGACGAATGGGGGCCGGAGTGGCCCCATGACTGGGTGACCTGGCGGGAGATGTTCCCCCACTATGTCGACGAGCTGACCCGCTGATCAACCGCGCGATGAGCGATTGGATCTCTGAGGCCGCTAGCGAAGCGTGGCAGCGTCTTGCTCCCACGCAACAGACTCGTTTCTCGGCGGCCGAGTGGGCCGAGTTCTCGGCGCGAGCGGAAACCACATGGGAGCAGCTTTTTCGCCTCCTCCATCGCCTATATGGGTGGCGCTACGACTTTGCCTGGAGCCTCAGCGAGATTCTCGACGTCGCCGCCAACGGATATCTCGAACGTCGCAAGCGTCACCGCCGAGTCGACCGAGAGCCGCGGGGGGAATGGCTCAAGGATCAATCGACGCTTTGGGCGATGACCTATCTCGACCTCTACTCCGGGACCGCCCAAAAGCTTCCCGATCGCCTCGATCATCTGCAGTCCCTCGGCATTACTCATCTGCATCTTCTACCCCCCTATGCCGTGCCCGAAGGCGCAAACGATGGCGGCTACGCGGTAACCGACTATCGAAGGCTCCGGCCTGATCTCGGGACCACGAAGCAGCTACGAAGGTCGATCGACCAACTGCGGACCGAAGGGGTCGGGGTTGTGCTCGACCTCGTCTGCAATCACACCGCCGAGGATCACCCCTGGGCGCGTGCGGCCCTCGACGGCGATTCGCAGTTCGCCGACTTCTATTTCTTCTTCCCGAATCGCACCGTGCCCGATCAGCTCTCGCCCCACCTCCGTCCCATCTTCCCCGCTCGGGGCGGCGATGCCTTTACGTGGCTACCGGATAAGAAGCTCTGGGTATGGACCACGTTTCACTCCTATCAATGGGACCTCAACTATCGCAACCCGCGTGTGTTGGCGGCCGTCGCCGGTGAGATGCTTTTCCTCGCCAACCTCGGGGTGGCGGCGATCCGCATGGATGCCACCCCGTTCCTGTGGAAGGAGCCCGGCACGTCATGTGAGAATCGTCCGGAGGCCCACCTTGTCCTCCAGATCCTGCGCTTGGTCGCAGATCTGGCCTGCCCGTCAGTCGTGTTTCTCTCCGAAGCAATCGTTCATCCCGACGACGTGGCGAGTTTTGTGAATCCCGCCGAGTGCGAGCTGGGGTACAACCCGTTGCTGATGACGTCGCTCTGGGATGCGCTGGCCACAGAAGATGTCCGTTTCCTGGTCACCGCCCTTCGCGACCGATTCGCGCTCCCGCCTGGCTGCCACTGGCTTACCTACTTGCGATCGCACGATGACATCGGTTGGGGATTTGCCGACGAGGATGCCGTCCAGATGGGTGTCGATCCCCGGCTCCATCGCCGGTACCTCAACCGGTTCTACTCAGGAGCCTTCCCAGGGTCGTTTGCCAGAGGCGAGCTCTTTCAGCACCATCAACAAACCGGCGATGCCCGAATCTCAGGTTCGCTCGCCTCGCTGGCTGGTCTCGAGTCGGCTTTGGAGGATGCCGATCCGGCCGCGACCGACCTCGCGGTCGATCGGATACTCGCTGCCTTCGCCGTCACCATCTTCGCCGGCGGCATCCCGCTCCTGATGCTCGGCGATGAGGTTGGAAGCCTCTCTGACCACAGCTATCGCGCCGATCCGTTGCTGGCGGCCGACAACCGTTGGAGTCATCGTCATCGCTTTTCAGAGGAGGCGTTCGCGCTGGCGGCCTTGGGGATCGGACCTGAAGGCCGCGTCCTGGCGGGCCTGCAATCGATGCTCGAGCTCCGCCGATCGCTGCCACCTCTTGGTCAACCTCGGACCTTTGCGACCGGTCATCGCGCGACCATAGGGTTCGAGAACGGGCCGATCATGGTGCTGGTCAACCTCGGCCAAAGCCTCGCCATCCTCGAGAACCCGCCCGCCACCCATGACCTCTTGCGGAACGAGGATTGGCAGAACAACGTCCTCGCCCCTTACGAATTCCGCATTTTGACGAACCCTGGGTTCGTAGCGTTGTACAACAACTACTCCAGCCCAGAGAATGGCTAAAAGAGCTCCAGCTGGCCGTCACGGGCGTAACGGTCGAGGCCGTTCCAGATCAAGCCTTCCATGAAGACCCACGCCCGGCGATGGATCGCGCTTGGTCCGAAGGCCTGCAGAGCCGCCTTGTGCACCGGGCAGGGGTAGCCCTTGTTGGCCGCAAAGTTCCAAAATGGGTAATGCTCGGCTTCGGCCCGCATGATGCGGTCGCGGGTGACCTTGGCCAGGATCGAGGCCGCCGCGATGGACAGGCAGGTGCGATCGCCGCGAACGATCCGCCGGGCGCCACCGACGAAGTCCCAATTCCCGTCGACGACGACGCGATCAGGCGGGCGCTGGAGCTGTTCGATCGCCCGCCGCGCCGCGAGTCGCTGCGCCTCAGACATTCCTAGCTCGTCGCACTCGACTTGGGTGGCATGACCAACCGCCCAATCGGCGCACCAATTGGCGATGCGATCGAAAAGCAATTCCCGTTCTGGTTCGGTCAAAAGCTTTGAATCCCGGATCTTGTAGACCCGTTTCTCGCGGGGCACCACCGCCACCCCCACGCTCAAAGGCCCGGCCCACGATCCGCGGCCAACCTCATCCACCCCGACCACGGTTTCGTAACCTTCGGCCCACATCTCGCGTTCGACTCGCAGCCCGGGGGCCTTGTCGAGGAGCGCCATCCGCAGGCGGGGAACGATGATCGTCTTGGTCAAGGCGTGGCTGAGAGTACAACCGCTCAGTTGAGGGACGGGTCCAATGGATAGTGGGCGAGCATGGCGACGGTGCCGCCCTGGCGGGCAAGGACCCGCGACCACAACCGATCAGGGTCGGAAGTAAGGAAATCGTCAGGTTCTGGACGAAGCACCAACCAACTTCGCTGCTCGATCTCGAACTCGAGCTGGCCCGCGGCCCAACCCGCATATCCGGCAAAGATCCTGATCGGAGCCGGCGGACCTGGGGCAGCGGAAAAGTCGGTGAGACCAGTTGCGGGGTTGCTCAGATCAAAGGGAGCGGCCAAGCCCAAAGCCCGCTCGCGTTCTACCGGTCCCCCTTCAAAGACCAGGCCGTCGGTCTCGAGGAAATCGCTCCAATCGGCCAGATACGGCTCGGCCGGCTCTTCGCTTCGCCGGTTGAGAATCAGGCCCATTGCCCCGTGCTCGTCGTGATGGAGGATGAGCACGACGGCACGATGGAAGTTGGGGTCCAGGAGCAATGGGGCCGCGACCAAAAGACGGCCGGCCAGTGACGCATCCATCCTCCATCCTCCCACAACCTTGACTCTGTTCCCGGAGCCCAAAACGGCCGATGACAAGGGAGATCTTGAACCGCTTTTTACGAGGGTGGCGTATGCTTGGACGGCAGATGGGCCGACGACTTTCCTTGTTCTCCGTGCTGGTCGTTTTCGTGGTCTCAGCCTGCGGTTCGAGCGGGGCGGAATCGACGGTGAGCTACACCGACGCAGGGAAGCTCTCGCTCGTGCAATTGCCTGACAACTGGCACACCTACGAGCTCGATGAGCTCGACGGGCTCGCCGAAGTCCCCTTCGAGGAGCCATATGCAGGTTTTGACTATCCGGCGGTCGTTTCTACCGCCTTTGACGGAGCGCCCTCGCGCGATCTCGAGAATGTCTCGGTCCCATTGGTTGAAGCCACCTACCCGATCGGTTTGGTTTCCGTCCGCACGGTCGGCGCCACCGAACGGCAATTCATCAATCGCGCCGCCCTTAGCCAAACCATCCTCCCCTATTTCCAGTTCCTCAACGCCACCGAGCATCTCAGTGAGGACTTCTCCTTCGGCGACGGGTTTGACGGTGTCCGCGTGCTCGTTAGTTACGCCGACGACACGGGCGCAGAGGTTGGGGTGGCTTATCTGATCTCTGTCACTGATTCTGCAGACAACCGTATCTATTCAATCGTGGCCGGCTGTTCGCGGCAGTGCTACATCGATAACCAGGTCGAAATCGAGAAAGTGGTGGACTCATGGCTAGTGAACAAACGAGCGTCCTAAACCGGACCCGTCGCAAGGCCGACACCTGGGACCGCATCAAATTTCTGGTGATCCTGGGGATCATCACGCTTGCGATCGTTGGGAGCGAGATCCAGCCCCCGTTCGTGACCCTCGGCCAGGCACTCGCCGACTTTCTCGCGTCCACGCCCGGCCGGGTCATCGGAATCTTGTTCCTCCTCGAATTCCTCCGCCAGGTTCACTACTTCATCTCCGAACGCAGTGAGGGCTACCACCGCTTCTGGCGACAGGGTGTCTTTGGCAACGTCGAGGGCGGGCTCTCCCACTTCAATCCGTGGACCCGGTTTCGGGTTGGTCGCCTCATCCGTTGGTCGATTTTCCTCCTCATCTATGCGGTAATTGCCGACTACTTCATGTCGGATATCAGCTCGCCTTTCCAAGCCCTCGGAGAAACCCCGAGGATCATCGTGGCGGCGCTGCCGTTCCTGATGCAGCTCTTCATCGGCATTTCCTTTGTGATCATTCAATTCGCCGCACTTTTCTTTTTTCTTACCCGGGGCGGAATGGACGTACTCCTGCCGGAAGAGATCACCACTCGTTTCTCCGATGTGTGGGGCCAGGACCATGTTCTCCGGCTGATCCGCGAGAACATCGCCTTCCTTGAAAAGCCCGACGAGATCGAAGCCAAGGGCGGCTACATCCCTGGTGGACTTCTGCTCTGGGGCCCTCCCGGAACTGGCAAGACGCTGCTGGCCGAAGCGATCGCAGGCGAGACTGGCAAACCCTACGTTTTTGTCGAACCGGGCGCCTTCATCCAGATGTTCATGGGAGTCGGCATCCTCAAGGTCAAGTCGCTCTACCGCAAGCTTCGCAAACTGTCGCTTCGCCATGGGGCAGTGATTGTCTTTTTCGACGAGGCCGACTCGCTCGGTAGTCGCGGCCAGATGGGCGGGTTGGGCATGGGCCAGCCTTCGAGCCCCTTTTCCTCCTTCCAATGCAACGGGCTCTCCTATTTGACTGCGCAAAGTCAAAAAGCAGTCCTCGAGGACCTGGGAATGTCCGACCATCCGCAGACCGATCCCGCGCCGCCCCGGCGGCTCAGGGATCGGATAATGATGGGAGGGATGGGAGGTGGCGGGATGGGAACGCTCCAAGCGCTTCTTACCGAGATGAACGGTCTGAAGAAGCCGCGGGGTCTGACCAACCGTCTTCGCAAGATGCTCGGAATCAAGCCGAAGCCCGCCCCCAAATATCGAATCCTCACGATCATGGCCACCAACATGCCCAACGCCCTCGACGAGGCGATGTTGCGCCCGGGCCGGATCGACCGCATCTACAAGATGGGCTATCCCTCCAAGGAAGGTCGCCTCCAGACCCTGCGCGGCTATCTCGCCAAGGTGAGCCACGTCCTGACCGAGGAGCAGATCGACAAGCTGGCCACGGTGACTCCCTACTACTCCGGCGCCAAGATCAAGGACCTCGTCAACGAAGCCCTAATTCAGGCGATCAGGGAGGATCGAGCCGCCATTACCTGGGACGACATCTGGAAGGCTAAGGCCTTAAAGGAGCTCGGACCGGCCGAGGATGCCGAGTACATCCAGCGTGAGAAGCACGCCGTCGCCGTGCACGAAGCCAGCCACGCGGTGGTGGCCCACACCATGCGCCGGCACATGGCGATCGACCTGGTGACGATTGAACGCCACGGTGACACCGGCGGCATGGTGAAGAACCTGCTGGCGGAGGATCGCTTCACGCAATGGAAGTCCGAGTTCGAGACCGACATCATGGTTTCCCTGGCATCGCTCGCCGGTGAGCGGATGTTCTTCGACGAGGACAACTCCTCCGGGGTCACCGGCGACCTCCGTAGCGCTACCACCGTCGCCGCACTGATGGAGGGCATCTGGGGAATGGGCGAGCAATACCTGTCCTTCACAGTCCACCAAACCGGGATGGGCCAGGCCGGAAACCCGGCTGCCGCCACCGTTGCTCGCCGCGAGGACGAAGTCAACCGCCACCTCGCCCATCTTTACGACCGCACCTGGAATCTTCTCGACGAGCACCGCGAAGACGTGTTGCGCATCGCGGCAGTCCTCGAACAGAAAAAGACAATCTCGGGTGATGAGGTGTCAGAGATCATGGGCACGCCCCCCGGCGAGCGCGCCATGCGCGAGCCCAAGGGCTGGACGGTGATCTTCGATGAGACCAACAGCCGCCACAACGGTGCCGGCCACAAAGAGCAGAACGGCGGGAGCACTGCTGACGAGGCTGAGGAAGCCGAAGAGGTCCAACCGGTCGACTAGCTCAGGGCCAACCTTGATGGTGGGCGCGGTAGGCGCGGACTTCGTTCGCGGTAGTCGGACCCCAGGTGAGGTTGGCGACCGGGTGTGAGAGCCTGGCCTCTCTGAGATCGGATTCGCTAACCTTGCTGAGCGCCGGTCCGATGTTGTAGAGACGGAGAGCGTTGAGCCCGAGCACCTTGGCTTTAACCGAATCGGTCAGAGCGGGGTATCCGAAGCGCTCCTGGAACTCGGCCGTGATGCTGAATGCTCGGAAAGCGTCGATCTGGGGCTGAGGAGTCCCGTAGAGGATCGAGTCGGTGCCCCACAACAGGTTGTCCTCGCCCACGGCCGACAACAGCTTGCCCAGCACGTGCGCGGCCTCATCGGGTTTACTCAGCAGGAGCCACCAGGTCGAGCCGATCTCGGCGTAGACATTGCTGCCGGGATTGACACCGGCATCTTGCAACGACGCAACGAAACGGTTGACTCCGACACCCGAACGCTCAGGCGTGAAGGGGCCTTCGGTGACGCCGACCTCGTAGCCAGAGTGGTAGATGACAAAGGACACGCCTGGGTGATCGCGTCCGGCCGGCCCGACATCGACCGGTGAGCCCGATGGGTGCCGGTCGGCCAGGCCCTTGTGTATGCACAACACCGGCGCTCCCATCCGCTCCACTTGCTCGAGAAATTGGTTTCCCACTTGGGGCAGATCGGGGTCGGCATCGTCGAGCCGCCACGGTCCGGCGAAATGCGTGAACGTTTTCCAGCCGTGGACGATCCCAGTAGAAGCCACTCGTTCCATCTCGTCGAGAACGGATTGGAGTGGTCCGACCTGCGGCAAGGCGAGCGCGTTGACGACCAATCGCTCATCGCCGCTAAGCGCCTCGACCTCGCGGCGGGTGTCTTCCATGACCTCGGGCGAGAGCGGGCTGCCCTCGGGCATGATCGGGAGCCCCGAGAGGGCAGCCATCCTCGTGTCGCTCCGCACAAAGATCTCCTCGAGGAAATGATTCATCGAGAAGCACGCCCGCGGGTCTTCCTCCTCAGCACAGGCCGCCTGGGGAAACCCCGACCCCCAAAACCAGTTGCCGCGGGTCGAAGCGTCGAGCTCGTACTCGAGCAGATGGCCCTGCATGTCGAAAACAAACTCGCCCGCCGAGAAGAGGGTGTCGGCCACGACCTCGTCCCAGCGCGCCTCAGGATCGATCAGGTAGCGACCCCCCGATCTTCCGAGGGCGGTGCTGTCAATCGCCATCAATACCGACGCCATCGCCGCCGAGCCTTTTAGGAACCGACGACGTGTCATCCCGCTCCGGCGCGCTCCCTGCTCAACCCATACCTGCGCGAGCCTTTCCGCCGCGCGCGCCTCGGCGGTAACCGTCGCCGGCAGATATTCGCCGTTGGAAACGGCATCGAAGCTCAGAGGCAGTTCGACGTCGTCGAAATCTCCCAAAACTAGGTCGACCTGTCTAAGCCGACCAGCCCAGGTCACCGAGCGAGTCGATCTGGCAGTTGTCGGCCAGAGTGCGGACTTCGGCGGCCGGATCAGTCGAGAACCGGACCAGGCCATTACCCGATTCACCGAGCACGTTCGTGCCATCGCCGACCGGCCAAACCCGCCGGAGCGAAGTCAGCACCGCCGGCAGCTCGATGGCAACCGGGGCGTCTCCACCCAGGTCGACGATTTGCAGTCCTTGCCCCTCACCCCCGACCAGGATGTGGTCCTCGTCGAACCAACCTAGGGCGACGTACCCCGCCGGAACCTCGACCGAGCCGGTTCGGGTTCCTTCTGCTGAGAGCAACGAGTGAAAGAGAACCCCGGTCTCCGGCTCCTCACCGATCAGCAGGATTTGTGAACCGGTCGGCGACGGATAGGACGCAATCGGGATGCCGGAATCGGCGGTGACCTGCCCGATCCACTCGGCACTCCGGGCCGCGAAATCAACGAGCATCACCGCCACTTCGACCTGCTCATCGTTGTCCGGGACCGGTCGGGTGACAGCAACGATGACCTCCTCGCCGAGGCTTCCCAGCAGGTTGGAACCGTTCCAATCGCCGACCTCGAATACGAGTTGCTCCTCGTTGACCGAGTCGATCAGCACCGACCCGCCCTCGTCTCGACTTTCCAGGTAAAGAACCCGACCACCGGCGGCGACCCAGTTCTCGGTAGGCGTTTCCAACTCGAGCGCCGTCCATTCGGCAGTGACCGGGTCGAATGCATAGAGGCGGCCACCGATGCTGACCGAGCGTGCGAAATCTCCGCTGCCGAGCGGGGCGGCTTCCAGGTCAACGGGCGCCACCTCGGTGAAAGCAGTAGTGACCATGACCCCCAATTGCGGCCGGTCCGGAGCTTCAGGGTTGGCACCGAGGTTCACCGTCTCCTCGACCGGCGAGCCTTCACGCTCGACGGTAACGGTGATCGTTTCGCCCACCTCGTGGTCGGTCAACAGTTGACGCAACTCCCCGGCGCTCGCCACGGCTTGATCGTTGACCGAAACCAGGACATCGCCGACCTGCAAGACGCCGTCGGCCCCACTCTCGGCAACGATGTCTTCGATTAGGACCCCTTGGCCCGCCCCGATCAGGAATTGGCACTCCTCGGCCTCGGGGATGATGGAGGCAGCATCGGGCAGCGGAGTTCGATCAGGGGAAGTTTGGCCGACACAGGCCGCGAGCAGCAGAAAGACAAGGCTCCACCGACGCATACTGGGTTCAGGTTACCCCGGGACGCTCTTTCCGTTAGTGGCCAACCACTCGATCACATCGCCGATCACCAGCTTCCCCTCCGGTTCATTCAGCGTTTCGTGACGGAGGTTGGGATAAAGATGACGCCCTATGTTCGTCGACTGGGGGTTGTTTGGTCCCACCAGGAGCTCGCTCGCCGCCGGGGGCACCAAAGTGTCTTCACCGCCATGGAAGACCAACGTCGGAATCTTGATACGGGAGAGCAGCGGCGCGATGCGGGCTTGAGCAGCGAAGGCATGCGCGCCCAAACGGGTGGTGGCTTTGAACAAGTTGAGCGGATCGGCCATGTAGGCCTCCCCCACCGAGGGGTCGCGCGACAGCATCGCGCCTTTCACCGCGGTCGGCACCGCCAGCGTCGGAAATGCCCTACCCAGGAACGGCGCGATTGCTTTCTGCCACGCCGCCCCTCCGAGCAAAGCAGGTGACGACAGGATGAGGAGGTCGGGTTGCGGTCGTTCGCTCACCGCATACTCGGTGGCGATCAAGCCTCCCAGGGAATGGCCCATCAGCACGAGCGGCCTTCCCTCGGTCCGCATAGCGCGGAGATGTCCTTCGACTTGATCGAGATAGAGGCTCCAACGGGCGATGTCGCCTCGTGTCCCCGACGAGGCGCCAAACCCGAGCAAGTCGAATCCTCGGACCCGATAGCCGGCTTCGGCCAGCCAGGAGCCAGTGTTGGCATACCGACCTGAATGCTCCCCGAGCCCATGGACGACGACGATATCGCCGATCGGGGTTTCGGGCGGTTCCCACTCGCGGACGAGCTGAGCGCTCCCGTCGGGAGCGGGCTCGGGCCTGGCAACGCTGATGATCAAGACCAACTCCTCGCGCTCGGGTCAAGCGATAGTACCGAGACGCCGGCGCGGCAGATCGGTGGGGACCTTGTCGAAACGGTCCGCCTCGATTTGTGACACTGGCAAGCCGGCCACAAACGCCTCTACTGCTTGTGCCAGGGCTACGAGCTGGTTTCGCCGATGCCACCACCCGACGACCGCGGTCACGGTCGACTCCCAGGTGCCCTCGGCTCGCAACTCGGCCCCCGCCCCGGCCAGAGCTTCGATGAGGGCAGACGCCGGAGCGGGCGTGATGAAGGTGACTGCCGGTCCCGGTGCTTGTGACAAAACTCTCACTCCGGGGATTTGCTCGAGGAGGCGTCCCAGGTAATGAGCTGCTTGGGCTGCTCGGTCAGCTGCAAGCCCGGGATCACGCGAGTCATACGAAGTCTCGCCCGTGAAATCGGCCGTCACCGTTTCAGGAAGGGCAGCGCCACCGCCTGGGCCTGCTCCCAAGTTCCCCTGATCTCAATCGCGGGATCGGCGGCGCTGGCAGGGGCGAGATAGCCGAGGCCTATCCCGTCCTCAAGGGTGGGGCTGAAGTTTCCCGACGTGACTTTGCCTTCGGACTCTCCCGCCTTCAGCCGATACCCCGGGCGGGGAATCCTGCGGCCTTCGAGACGGAAGGCGGACAGCCGCTTGGCCGGTTCAGCATCGCTGATCGACAGCCACGCCTCCCGCCCCACAAAGTCGTGATCGGGGTTGACTGCCCACGAAAGCCCTGCTTCGGCTGGGTTGGTCGACGGGTCAAAGTCCTGACCGGCCAGCAGCAGCCCAGCCTCGAGGCGAAGGGTGTCACGACATCCCAACCCGCACGGCACAGCCCCGATCTCAGCCAGAGCGGCGATGAGTTTCTCGGCGGTGGCGGGATCGGTCACCACCTCGCCGCCGCGTTCACCGGTATAGCCGGTGCCGGCCAGCCAAACGGGCGATCCGTCGTAGTCGGTGGGATAGGTCCGAAATCGTTTTGGACTGACTCCTAAGAGCTGGTTGATCACGCCGGGCGCCTCGGGACCCTGGATGGCCAGCATGGCGGTCTTCGCTCGCAGATCGTCACAATTGGCACCCTCGTTGGTGAACCGCGTCAACACCGCTTCGTGGGTTGAAGCGTTGGGCAATACCCAAAGGTTGTCTGGGTCCCACCACCAAACGAGAAGGTCGTCCTCGATTCCGGCCGACTCGTTGAGGAGCAAGGTGTATTGAGTGCGGCCAGGCTCGATCAGCTCGAGGTTATTGGAGAGCAATCGATCGATGACAGCTCGTTCTTGCAATGAGAAGCGACCGAGATGGGAAACGTCGAACCAACCAACGGACTCCCTAACTGCCCGATGTTCCGCTAGCACCGAAGAGTATTGGACGGGCATCTCCCAACCGCCGAAATCGACGAAGCGGGCGCCCAGCCGACGATGGACATCATGGAGCGGCGATCGGGCCATCGGGCCGAGGGTCAGTTTGCCTGAGGGCCGCGGCCCCCGAGCCGCACCACCGAAGGCGGTCCCTGCGGTCGCTGGGGACGGGGATCGTGGAGAAGATTGACCGGCACTTCCAATCCGTACTTCTCCACCAAATGCAAGTAGTCGCGTTGGTAGAGAATCTTGCACTTGACGTCCGGGTAGAGCTGGCGAAGGGTTCGCACCTTGCCGTTTTTCTTGGTCACCAGCTTCTGGCTCATCGTGGTGATCTCGATGAACAGATCCTCCTCAGGGAGGTAGAAGTCCGGCGTGAAGTATTGGCTTGGCCGGCCGTCGCTATCCCAGGAGATCGGAAACGCACGAGGCTCGTAAAGCCAGGCGATGTCGTAGAAATCGAGCAAAGCGGCAAACTGACGCTCGCTGTGATGAGCGAAGAGATGTCCCGGCCCCCCCGGGGCTTGCGCCTCGAGCCCGTGTCTCAGGAACCCTCCGCCGCCATGGTTTCGTACTCGGGGAAGAGGTCGTGCAGGTTGGCTTCGAGCTCGTCCTGCACTGGTCCGATGGCGATGCCAAACACGCCCTGGCCACCCTTGAAAACGTCGACAACCTCGCTCGCCGAGTGCGCCGCGTAAATCGTCGCGCCGTCCGAGAGCAAGGTCACGTCAGCCAGAGGTTGCTCGCTTTGCAGTTGTTGGCGAAGGATCAAGACGGCTTGGCGAATCCGTTTGAGGCTCATCCCTGCGTCCAAGAGCTTGCGGATCACCTTGAGCTGGATCACATCGGTGAATGAGTAGAGCCGCTGCGAACCGGACCCTTTGGCGTCCTGGAGCGAGGGCTTGATGAGATTGGTCCGCGCCCAATAATCGAGCTGGCGATAGGTGATCCCCACCAGACGGCAAACGAGCGGCGCCCGATAACCCTGAGCGACCGGCACTCGGTTTAGATCAGTCGTCAACGTCGTTTCCTCCCGCGCAATTCGCATGGTTACAGGCTCGTAATTCCGCTGCTGTGAGCAAGCTAGCCCTCGCCAGCACGAGATGTCAACAACCCGTGTGGAAAACTCGTGGCCCCTGGGCCACGAGCTTGAGATAGAGCCGCCGGGCTCCGCCCGGCAGCAAGACATCAGATGTCAGATCTTCTGTCTGGCAGCCCGGCGCAGCCGCGCGATCTGAAATCTCAAGCCGGGCGCCAGCCCGGCGCATCTCTCAATCTTCCCCAGGCAAAAAGTCTTCGATGGTGACGTCTTCCAGCATTTCCCGGAAGCGTTCGATCTCGTCTTCTTCGGATTCCTCGGAGAACTCGATGCCGGCGTCGGCGAGCACCTGGGAGGAGACGAAGACTTGCGCCCCGGCGCGCACCGCTAGGGCGATCGCATCAGATGGGCGGGTGGAAACGTGATAGGTCTCCTTGCCCCGGCTGAGCTGCAAGTCGGCGAAGTAGACGCTGTCCTTTAGCTCCACGACGTCGACCCGATCGACCCTCCCCCCCAAGGTTTCGACTATTAGACGCAAAAGATCGTGGGTCTGCGGCCGTGGCGGTTCGAGTCCATCGAGGGCGGCAGCAATGGCTTGGGCCTCAGGGGCTCCGATCCAGATCGGAATGTGGCGCCGGCCCGCTCGTTCTCGCAGCAGCACGATTGGACTGTTCGAGGGCAGTTCGATCCGCACTCCCACCACCTCCACCGGGATCCGGTCTTCAGCCATAGACCCAGATTATCACCGGTGCATTTCGAGCGACTAGGCCGGCAGGCGAAAACGGCTTTCCAGGCGATTGCGGTCAAGCACCGCCCAGAGGCTGCGCAGGTTGCGATAAAGGCCACGATGGTCGAGGCCGTATCCAATCAAGTATTCGTCGCCGACTTCGAAGCCGCGGTACTCGAGCGGGACCTCGACCAACCGGCGCGTGGTCTTGTCGATGAGGGCCACGGTCGCCAGCGAGGCGGTCCCGCGATCAATCACCATCCGCCGGAGAGTCGACAAGGTCAGCCCGGTGTCGACGATGTCTTCGACCAAGATCACATCGCGCCCGTTGAGGTCCTCGGCCGTGTCGAGCACGAGCCGGAGATGGCCGCCCTCGCCAAAGCGCGAAATCGAGAGAAAGTCGACCTCACAGGGAATTTCGATTCGCCGGACCAAGTCGGCGAGAAATGGTAGGGCCCCAACTAGCACCGCCACCAGGACCGGCCGGCGGTCGTGGTAGTCGGCAGTGATCGCCTCCCCCAGCTCGGTCACGCGGGCGTCGATCTCCGAAGTTGTCACCACCTCTGTCACCCCGTCGAGAGGCGGATCAAGCGCCATCGGCAAACATCTCGGCGCGCAGCGCACCCCAGAAGCGATCGACCCATCCGAGCGCCTGGCGCCAGTCCGGTGACTCGGGAGTCCGCGTTACTCGAACCTCGATTGGCGGAGGAATTGCCGGCGCCACCAACAAGTCGGAGAGGCCGAGCCACGCGAGAGCTTCGCCTTTGGCGGCCTGCGCCAAAGGGCCGTTGGGATCGATGGTTGAAACCGTGGTGGGGATGCGCGCCTTTTCGAAACCAAAGTCCAGGAGCTCCTCAGCGTCGACAAAATGGCCTCCTGCCCCCTCTGAGCCCATGACGACGGCGAAGAGGCGACGTCCTTCTCGCTCGGCTGCTGCGGCGAGCACCAGCGAGGCATCAAGGGTGTACCCGGTTTTGATCCCCAAGAGGCCCTGATAATCCTCCAGCAACTGGTTGGTGGCAGGACCGCCGCGTTGGGTGCCGTCGGGAGCCGCGGGGAAATCGATCCCACCGAGGACGACGAAGGACGCGAGTTGCAGATTGTCGAGAAGGGCGCGGGACATGATCAACTCATCCTCAGCGCTCGTGTAGTGACCCTCTTCATCGAGCCCATGGGGATTCACAAAATGGCTGTTGGTCATACCGAGGGCGGAGGCTTTGTCGTTCATCAGCGAGGCGAATCCCTCCACCGAACCTCCCACATGCTCGGCCAAGGCAACCGCGGCATCGTTCGCCGATCGCACCAGGAGCGCCTTGAGGAGGTCGGCAACGGTGATGACCTCCCCGGCCACGATCCCAACTTCGGACTCTCCGGCCTCAGGTGCGGTGACGCTGATCGTCACCATCTCGTCGAAAGCAGCGAAGTCGGCCACTACCAGGGCCGTCATGATCTTGGTGGTGGAGGCGGGGGCGCGTTGCGCGTCCTCATTGCGGGCGGCCACGACCCAATCGGACTGATCGTCGAAGAGGATGTACGCCGGCGCCGACAGATCGGGGGGTGGGGCGAAAATCCAGCCCGGGCGCGGCGGCAGCGGATCCCAGCGGATGGCGGAGGCCGGCGCGGCCACAGCCACCGCCAACAGCAAGCCGAGGACGAGTCTCCTCATTCGCCGAGCATCGAGCGGATCTGGGCTCCAAGAAGAATTCGATGCAAAGCGGCCACGGCTTCGGTTCCCGACTCAAGACCTTCGCGCGCTCGCTGCCGCACCTCGGCCTGTGGCGAGCCGAGCAGGGGGTTGATCAGTTGTCGCAACAGCTCGACTCCCCGGTCGGCCGCCAGCCGAACCTGCCGGAGATGTCGCGCCTCATAACCCATGTCGAGAAGCTGCCGCGCTTCGATCGCAGCCGGCAGCGCCCAGCCTGGATAGACCTGATCCGCCCCCTCGGAGGCGGGGAGGACTCCATGGGAGATGAGGTCGGTGGCCTGGGCTTGGGTGAGCCCGGACCGTCGCAACAGATCGGCCGCGGCGACGGGTTCACCTTCGGGGTCAATGCCAACGTCGGTGTCGCCGCCAGGGTCTTCCCCTCGATCCCAGAGCGTCAACTTCGACTTGATCACCTTGAGCGGGAGGAAATGGTCTCGCTGGA
>JBPCQV010000029.1:0-4842 GCA_050997725.1 Acidimicrobiia bacterium | reverse complement strand
CGGTCGATCATGGTCCCGGTGATCCTGCCGGTGAGACGCCCGTCCTCAATCTCGAGCTCGTTGGCATAGGAATGGTCGAGCCCGAGGTCGGCGGCAAGCCGGTCGGTGAACCAGGTAAAACCACCCGACAGGATCCCGACTTTCATGCCCATTCGTTTCAGCGTGCGGACAAATGTGCGAGCTCCGGGAGTGAGCCGGATCTTGGCCGCCACCTCATCGAGAACGCTGACGGACAAGCCAGCCAGTAGGCGGACTCGCTGTTCGAGGGCAAGTGTGAAGTCGGTCTCCCCGGCCATTGCGCGAGTCGTTATGGCAGCGACCTCGTCACGTTTACCGGCGGCCGCGGCCAGAAGCTCGATCACCTCATCCTGGATCAGCGTCGAGTCAACGTCCATCACCACCAAGCGCTTCGAACGCCGGGCGATTCCTTCGGCCTGCACCGCGACATCGATGTCATGGATCGCCGATGTCTCGAGCAGAGCCGTGCGCATCGCGTGCTGATCGCCCCCGCTCACCGCCAGTTCATAGCTCACAACGGGGTAGCGAGAAAGCCGCTCGATCGAATCGATGTTGCCGCCCGTCTCGGCGATCGCCCGGCTGATTGCCCCAAATGCCTGCGGCGTCACGCGCGCGCCAATGACTGATACGGCAAACCGGTTCCGGCTCGGCGCCGGCACGTCGGCGACCGGTTCGAAATCGGCGGTGAGGCGGCGCTCAGTGGCATAGAAGAGGACGTCGCGGACGGTGGTCTGGTCGTCTGGGACGGAGATCAGGACGTTGAGGCTCAGCCGGTCGCGGATCACGACTTGCTCGACGTCGTAAAGCTCGCAGTTGCCGGCGCTGAGCACATCCATCAGCCCGGCGGTGATACCGGGGGCATCCTGTCCGAACACCCGGACGAGAATCGTGGACCGACCTTCAGACATCGGCCAAGATGCGCGTCGCAATCGTGATGAAACCGGTATGACCCACCATGCGGTGATCGGGCCGCACCGAGCGCCCTTCGACGGTCCACGTGCGATGCATCGTCTCGAAGACCTCAATTTGGGCGAATGCACGCGATTCGCGCAGCGCATCGGTGACGGTTTGGATCTGGGGGACGGTCGGAAGGTAGGAGCAAAAGATGGCCCCGCCCGGGAGGTAGGTGGCGGCGACAGGAACTACATGCCACGGCTCAGGCAGATCGAGGATGAGGCGATCCGCTTCAACGGTCGGCAACTCATCTTCCACTTCTCCTACCCGCAGTTCGAGATTGGGGGGGATATTGCCAAGCCAACGAACGATCGATTTGTGAGCGTGGGCGGCGTGATCTTCGCGGCGTTCGACGCTCACCACGCGGCCCTCGGGTCCGACGAAACGGAGTAGCGCCAAGGTGAGCGCACCCGAGCCTGACCCCGCTTCGAGGACTGTCATCCCGGGAGCGATATCGGCATAGACCGCGATCGGGCCGATGTCCTTTGGGTAGACCACCGTGGCGCCGCGGGGCATCTTGAGGATGAAGTCGCTGAGCCGGGGACGTATGACCAAGAGGCTTCCTCCCATCGTCGACTCGACCCGAATGCCCGGCTCGGCGCCGATCAAAGCATCGTGGTCGACGATCCCTTGGTGGTAGTGGAACTGGTTGCCGGCTTGGAGGCGGACCAAATAGCGACGGCCCTTGCCATCGATGAGGAGGACGTTGTCGTCGGCCGCGAACTTCATGCTCGAAGAGTCACCGCTTGCAAACGGCAGAAAGCGCACACATCGCCGGTAGTTGGCTGGCCGCAGAAGCGGCACGAGTCGAGAGTCGGACGATCGGTATTGGGAAAATGCTCCGCACCGCGCTCGAGGAACCCGAAGAGAAAGCCGGCCTTGACCCCTGGCGAGTCCTCCTCCAGCCGGTTGAGCCATTCCTTGTAGCGGTTAATGGTGTTGCCCGCGGCCATCGGGCACTCGTCAACCTCATACTCGATTCCCTGAAGCACCGCGTAGGCGGCGGTCTCTCGTTCCGCAACTCTGATCAGAGGCTTAACTTTGCGGGCGAGCCCTTCATTGGTGGCGGGGAGGACAGGGCGCTGCCGGGCCAGGTACTCGCCGTTCCATTGCAAAACGTTGGAGAAAAGGGTGGCGGCCTCATCATCGAGGTTGTGGCCCATGACGAGCACGTCGTAACTCTCCGCGTCGGCGATCTGATTCAGGATGTATCGCTTGGAGAGGCCGCAGGCCGAGCAGGGAGCGCGCCGGCTGGCGGCGGCAGCCTCCGGCACCGAGAACCCGAACTTTGCCGGCAAATCGGATACCTTGAGATTCAGCCCGCGTGCCGCGGCGAAGTTGGTCGACAGGTTCAGGCTTTCAGAGGAGTATTCGCCGATCCCCAAATGGAGGTACACGCCATCAACCGCATAGCCGAGCTCGTTGAGAATGTTCCATAGGGCAAGGCTGTCCTTGCCACCGGAGACACCGAGCAATAATCGATCAGCGGCGTCGAACATCTTGTACTCATCAATCGTCTTCGCCACCTGGCGGTGGATGTGCTCGATGAAATGGTCTTTACAGAAGTTGGCGTGGTGACGCCTGACCTGGATCACCGCTCGCTGCCGGCAGACGCGGCACTTCATCGTTTAGCCGCCCGAGATGACCGGACGGAGCTCGATGACGTCCTCGTCGTCGACCGCGTCCTCGATCGTGCAAAGCTCCCCGGCCCTAATCGGCAGATACGACTCGGAGACCAAGTCAAGCCGGCGAAAAAGGTCGCCGACCCGCTTGATCCCGGTCAACTCGATCTCCCGGCGGGGATTGCGCAAGACCACCTTCATCGAAAGACCAGGCTCAACGCGGTAGCGACTGCCCCCAACACCAGCGCCGCAACCAATGTCCAGGCGACCCACTGCACAAACTTCTGATTTCTCATCGGAACGGGGAAGGGTAGAACGGTCCCTAGCTCACCAAATTTGGTTCGTGACGACACACATATTCCTAATTTGGTTCGTAGCGAGGGAGTACGGCACGCCACGAGCCACAAAAGCCCTGGACCGCTCGTCACCAACCGAATTTGTCGGGAACGAGGGTATTGAATCGAGCTCCAGGTTCCCGCATAACGGCGGGATGGGCGATTCATATCTTCGATTGACTGCGGTGGCATCTAGTCAGCACGGCGTTTTCAGCCGGACCCAAGCTCTTGAGAGCGGCGTGACGAGCACAATGCTGACCCGACGGACCCGCAATGGAGCACTCGCCCGCCCCTACGAGGGGGTATATGTAATCTCGGGCTCGGCGGGCACTTGGGAACGCGCAGTGTCTGCTGCGGTTCTCGGGGCTGGCGACGGTGCCGCTGCTTCACATGCCACGGCTTGTCATCTTCTCGACCTCGCTAGACGACCCCGCAACATCGAGGTTTCGGTTCCCCGGGACGCGCGGCCACCGCGCGACTTTGTGATCCATCGCAGCACTGATCTGATCGAATCCGATGTTTGGATCAAGAACGGCATTCGCTGCACTACTCCGGCCCGAACCTTGGTCGACGTTGGCATCCCGTGGGGGGATGGATTCGCAGCCCGTTGTCTCGACGAAGCGGTGCGCCGAGAAATGGTCACCATCCAGGCTGTCGCTGGCGTCCTTCACCGTGTGGCCCGCAAAGGGCGCAATGGCGTCGGGCCAATGCGCCGTGTTCTCATAGAGCGCGTCAGTGTCATCACCGAAGGCGTGATGGAAGACGAGTTTCTCCGCATCATGAAGGCGGCTGGTGTCGATCTCCCCGAATGCCAGGTTTATATCCATCGGATCGGCGGCCGCTTCATTGCCAGAGTCGACTTCATCTATCGAACAATTAAGCTCGTGATCGCACTCGACGGCGAGGCGTACCACTCCGACTCCAAATCGTTTCGACGCGACCGCCGCCAGCAAAACGAGCTCGTTCTGGAAGGTCACCGAGTACTGCGCTTCACCTACTTCGACCTGTTTGCCGCTCCCGAGTTCGTAGTCGCCCAGGTCGTCGCGGCCCTCAATCAAGTCTTCTGATCCCAAAATTCGGTCCGTGACGACACACTTTTTCGGAATGTGGTTCGTGGCGAGCGAGTACGACACGTCACGTGCCGAATTTGCTCTTAGGATCTGGGGGTGAATCCGTTGTCGGCTGGGGTTAATCGAACGCTTCGGAGCCTTCGGACCGGGGACCGGAGAGGGCTCTTTTGGGGATTGGCTCTATTGGGGTTCAGCTACTGGCGGAATCGACGCAAACGGGGTCGAGAGGTGTTGAAGAAGACAACCGTGAAACCCGGCGAAACCCTGGTCATCAGGGGAACCACATTGGGCGACGCCGGCAAGGGGCCGAGCCCGCCGCCCCCGGTTCAGACTTTGTAGACCTCAACGACGGCGCGGCCGGACTTGCCTTTGCGACGACCGAGCAAATAGGCCAGCCCAACCACAAGCGCGACCCCGGCGCCAGCCACCATGGCCGTGTTCTGGGCGTTCTCTTTCGTCTCGCTGACGACTTGGGTGATCTCGCGAGCCTTGGCCTCGACATCAGCCTTACTGATCGTCACTTGACATCCTCCAGAAGATGAGCCCGGCGGCCCCGCCGGCCAGGACAACGGTCAAGAACCGTGCGCCAATTGCCCACCAGGGGGTGTCAGGGAGAAGGCGCCGGAACAACGCGAAGGCGCCGAGCGTCAAGAGAATCGAGGCGACCGCGAACAGCGCTCCTGCGCCCAGCCCGAACCCGGCATGCCGGCCCAGCTTCTTCGCGGGCTCGAGTGCCTCTTGGCGGAGGTACTCCTTCGACATGTCGACCAGCTCGCGAACAAGCTCCGGAGTCTCCTGGGGCCCTGCTTTCATATTGCGAGGATAACAACTCAATGGGTCCTG
>JBPCQV010000164.1:0-4542 GCA_050997725.1 Acidimicrobiia bacterium | reverse complement strand
GAACTCATCTTCCATCGCCATCAGCAGTTCGACCACGCCGAGCGAGTCGACATCGAGGTCCGTCTCGAAATTGGCACTGCGATTGATCTTGTCGGCGTCCAGGCCGAGCTCGGAAACGAGCACGTCTCGCAGCCGGGTTTCGATCTCTGTTTTTTCCATTTCTTCAGTCTCTCCTGTTTCTGGCTGGCAATTAAAGCGCCAAACCACCCTCTACCGCCAAAACTTGGCCGGTGATGTATCCGGCGGCATCGGAGGCGAGGAACGCCACTGCCGCCGCCACCTCGGCCGCCTCGCCGAACCGTCCCAGGCTGACCGAGCCGAGAACCGACTCTTTGACCTCGGCCCCAAGCGCCTCGGTCATATCGGTGTTGATGAATCCGGGCGCCACAACGTTGGCAGTTATACCCCGGCTGCCAACCTCTTTAGCCACGGATTTCGTGAAACCAATCAGGCCGGCCTTGCTCGCCGCGTAATTCGCCTGCCCTGGATTGCCGGAGATGCCCGCCACCGAGGCGATCGAAATGATCCTCCCCCAGCGGGCCCGCAACATTGCCTTCACCGCCAGCCGGGTGCAGAGAAAGGCAGACCGAAGGTTCACGGCCAGGACCCGATCGAAGTCCTCGGGGGTCATTCGCAACAGCAGGTTGTCGGCGGTGATCCCGGCGTTGTTGACCAGGATCTCAATCGGCCCCAACTGCGCGGCCGCCTCCGTGAACATGGCATCGACCGCGGCTGCGTCGGACACGTCCGCTCCGAGCGCTACGGCTTTGCCGCCGGCCGCTTCGATCTCGGCGACCACGTTGGCGGCCGGTCCCGACGACGATGAGAAGTTCACCCCAACCTGGTGGCCGTCGCGGGCGAGAGCGATGGCGATGGCCCTCCCGATCCCTCGTGACGCCCCAGTCACCAGCGCAGTGCGAACCATCAGCTTGTGGGCTGATACTTCCCAAAGAAGTCCACGTTGGGCGCGAGGAGATCGTCAATGGTGCGGTCATTGGGCGGGAGGGCAGAGTCGCTCTCTCTGATCGGCTCCACCCGATTACCCCAGCGGATCACGGCTGCTCCCCAGGAGAGGCCGGCCCCGAACGCCGCGATCAGGATCAGGGCGCCGGGTTCGACCCGGCCTGCCTCCAAGGCCTCGGTGAGCGCCACTGGGATGGTGGCAGCCGACGTGTTGCCGTAACTCTGGATGTTGATCATCACTTTTCCGGGGTCGAGCTTGAGACGGCGAGCCGTGGCATCGATGATCCGGATGTTCGCCTGATGGGGAATAAGGAGATCTACCTCTTCGAGGGCAACACCGGCTTTCTCGAGCACGCGAATGGAGGCGTCGCTCATCGTCGTCACTGCTCGTTTAAAGACTTCGGGGCCGTCCATGTGGATGCCGGCGCGTTTCGGATCAGGATTGTCACGATCGCCTTCGGTGCCGTCATGGGGGATCTGGAGAATGGCGGAGGCCGAACCGTCCATGCCCAATTCCGACGCGAGAACTCCGAACTCGTCCTCTGTGGCCTCGAGCACCACCGCCCCGGCACCGTCACCAAACAGTACGGCGGTCGATCGATTGGTGAAATCGAGGTGGTAATGGAGCTTTTCGGCGCCGATGACGACCACGGTCTGGTGGGTGCCGGCCTTGATCATGTTGGCGGCGGTGACGAGGGCGTAGACAAAACCTGAGCAGGCCGCGTTGAGGTCGAATGCGGCGGCGTTCCATGCCCCGAGTTTTGCCTGCACATGTGCAGCGGTGGCGGGGATCGAGGAGTCGCCGGTGCAGGTGGCCAAAACGATGAGATCGCACTCTTCGACGGTTTTGCCGGCAGCGGCGAGGGCGTGCTGGGCGGCGACTGCGGCCATGTCCGACACCTCGACGTGGGAAATCCGCCGTTCCTTGATCCCGGTCCGAGTGGTGATCCAATCGTCGGAAGTATCCACCAGCGATTCGAGGTCATGGTTAGAAAGAACGGCGGGCGGCAGGCACTTGCCCCACCCGGTGATCATTACATTCGGCCCGTACTCCAAAAGGGGAACCTCCTCGACTGGTCGATGCTACCGATCGCCTCGGCGCCGGGACGACACCGCCTGGGCCTCCGCACCGTGCGAAGACGTCGCGACCTTCAGTCGAGACCGTTCGTCGGGATCGACGCCAAATCAGACACGACTTGAAAGGTAGCGCCGGGCACCGAGCGCTTGGCCATGCCGACGGTCACATCGCCCGGTCCGACGTGGACGAAGCGATCGACCCCGGCTGCGGCCATGCCGGCGAGGGTTTCGGAAAAGCGGACTGGTGAGGTCACCTGGCGGGCAAGGAGCGCTTTTTCCAACCCCGGCTTATGGGGGGCGGCGGTGACGTTGCTCCAAACAGGAAACTCGGGCTGGTGGAGTTCGACTCCGGCCAAGGCGGATTCGACTCGCTCGGCGGCAGCGCTCATGAACGGCGAATGAAAGGCACCCGCCACCTTGAGCCGCACGACTTTGCGGAGCCCGTGATTTGCTGCCTCAGCCTCAAGCCATTCGAGATCCTCGGCTCCTCCGGCTACTACCACTTGGCCGGGAGCGTTGACATTGGCGACAAAGAGCCGGCCCCCCGCTTGTCGTCGCGCCAGCGTGACCGCTTCGGCCTGATCGAGATGGGCGCCCAGCAGCGCCGCCATCCCCGAATCCTCTTGATCGGCCGCTCCGGCCATCGCCCGGCCCCGCTCGGCGACAACCGCCAGCGCCTGGTCATACGCCACGACCCTGGCGGCGGCCAACGCGGTGTACTCACCGAGCGAGTGGCCCGCCGCGGCGGCCGGGATGCTGGTGAGCCGAGGCGCAAGCTCTTCCCACAACGCATAGGAAATCGCAAAGAGAGCGGGCTGAGCGTGCTCGGTCCGCGTGAGCTCCTCCTCGCTCGAGTCGAGGCACATTTCTTTGAGCGACCAACAAAGAATCGAGTCGGCCTGCTCAACGAGCAGGTCCGAGCGCCGCTCGAACAGATCAGCGCCCATCCCGGAGAACTGGCTTCCCTGCCCGGGGAAGAGGACCGCGTATCCCAAGACGAGTCAGCTTTGCAAAGGGGCGACGAGCCGGTCGACATCGTCGCGGTCGACGTCGCGATGGGTGACCAGGCGCAGCACTCCGATAAACGGCGGGTTGATCTTGATCCCTTGGGCGCAGAGATCGGCGCGCCAATGTTCGGCGGAGATCGGGAGGCGATCGGGCCGGACCTGCACCATGTTGGTCTCGACCTGGCCGAGATCGAGCGCCCCCGGCGCAGCTTCTTGCAACCGTTCTCCCAGATAGCGGGCCACTTCGTGGTCTTCCTTGAGCCGGTCACGGTCGCGCAGGGCGATCCGGGCGGCGGCGGCGATGACTCCAACTTGTCGCATCCCTCCCCCCAGCCGCTTGCGCAGGTAGCGAGCTTCATTCATCAGCTCGTGGGGACCGCACAGAACCGAACCGATCGGGGCGCCCAGGCCCTTAGAAAAGCAAAACTGGACGGTGTCGGCATTGCGGGCGAAAACGTCGGCCGGCACCCCCGAGGCGGCCACCGCGTTGAAAAGACGAGCGCCGTCGAGGTGAATGGACAAACCGAGCCGGCGGGCGGTGGCGCACGCCGCCTCCATCACCTCGAGGGGGATGACTTTGCCGCCTAGGAGGTTGTGGGTGTTCTCCCAGATCATCAAACGCAGGCGCGGGTAGAACGCCGAATTGGCGACTGCCTCCTCGACCTGGGCCGAAGTGATGCGGGCCCCCGGCGCCTCGACCGTCCGAAACCCGACCCCCGACAGGGCGGAGGCCGCCCCTTTCTCGACGCTACGCGAATGGATGCCGGGGTCGCAGAGGATGTCGTCGCCCGGTTTCGTTTGCATCATGATCGCGATCTGGTTGCCCATCGTCCCTGTCGGCATGAAGACCGCCTCTTCCTTGCCCACCACCGCCGCCGCCTCTTCCTCCAACGCGTTGGCGGTGGGGTCGTCGGAATAGACGTCGTCGCCCAGCGGTGCGGCGGCCATCGCCGCCAGCATCTCCGGAGTCGGACGGGTCACGGTGTCGGAGCGAAAATCGACCGCGCCGTCTGCAAAGGGCATGGCCTCAGCGTACCAACCCCATTCCTGCGTAACTTGGCGCCCCTATTCACGGGGTTTTTTACGCAGGAATGGCTTTAGAGCCGGTCTAGAACCCGGCGGATGCCACGGACCGCTTGCGCGATCCGGTGCTCGTTCTCGACGAGGGCAAAACGCACATAGAGATCGCCCGAAGGGCCGAAACCGACGCCAGGGCTCACCGCCACCTTGGCCCGGTCCAGCAAGTCGAGGGTGAAGGCCATCGAGCCGGCATCGGCATAGGGATCGGGGATCGCCGCCCAGACAAACATCGTTCCCATCGGCTTTTCGACCTTCCAGCCGTTGCGGTTGAGACCGTCGACCAACACGTCCCGGCGGCCGCGATAGATCGCGTTCACCTCCTTGATGTAGTCATCGCCTTCGTTAAGAGCGATGATCGACGCGATCTGGATCGGCTGAAACGTCCCGTAATCCAGGTAGCTCTTGAGCTTTCCCA
>JBPCQV010000096.1:0-3540 GCA_050997725.1 Acidimicrobiia bacterium | reverse complement strand
GTCTGACTTCCTCGACGGCCTTGCCTGATGGGTCGTCGACTTCCCAATCGACATAGCGCTTGCCGGGGAAGACCGGGCAGGCGTCGCCGCATCCCATAGTGACAACGACGTCGGCGGCTCGGACAATCTCGTCGGCCCATGGTTGAGGGATTTCTCCGCTGATGTCGATCCCCTTCTCGGCCATCGCAGCCACCGCGGCCTGGTTGACCTGATCGGCCGGCTCGGAGCCGCCGGAAAACACATCGACGTCATCGCCGGCGAGGTGACGCATCCACCCGGCGGCGATCTGGGAACGACCGGCGTTGTGGACGCAAAGGAAAAGCACGCTGGGGCTGAGGGTGGTGGCGTCGGATTCGAGCCTGACCAAAGCGCGAAGGCGGTCTCGGGCGAACCGCTCGGCGAGGAGGGGAACCCAAGTGCTGGTCTTGGCTTGCAGTATCAGAGTGTCCAGCGATTCGTTCATGAACCGTTCGATGGTCTCGGTGTTGAGCTGTCCTTCGAAGCGGCGCTTGAGTCTTTCTGCAGCTCCTCGGATCTGAAGCTTCTCGGCGGTGGTGAGGGTGACGGTCACGAGTGTCCTTCTATAGGTGTCGGTGAAGATCCGTCCGACAGATACGGCGGGTTGGCAAACCTGTGGATGACGTGGCGAACCCCGAAGGTCGCGGGTTCAAATCCCGCCCCCGTTACCAAGAATCCACAGGGCTGCTCCCGCGGTAGCCAGAGCCTCGGCTCAGTTCTCCCCGTCGACGATGAGTTGTACTGGGGGTAGCCAGCTCGCCGGACTCCTTGGCTCAACCTCATTATGAACGCACCGTGCAGTTGCCTCGCGAAACGACTTGGGAGGTAGCGTTTTGAGCGCCCCTTACCAAGGATCCTCGTTAGCTGTGCGGATTTGCCACGTCACCGTCCCTGAGGGTCACCTCGACGATTGCCATCCCCGCTCGCTCGATCACATTGAGCCATTCCTCTCGAGTCGGGGCGCGATCGACGTTGACACGGACCCCCAGCTCACGCCGAACTCGTGCCTTGTCGAGCTCTGCGTAAAGCCGTTCGTAAACGTCAGCGACCACCTGTGCGTCTGATATCAGGGTCGCCTTCGCCGTTTGGCGCTGGCCGCGGTAAGTGACTTCGATTTCTCTCCCACCGCGGAAGTTGTGCCGCCACGTGGAGTTTGAAAAGAGCAGGATTCGCCCGTCGACAAGCCGATAGCCGACTGGGAGATCAAAGTGACGGCCAGTCCTCCGACCCTGATAGTGGAGAACCAAGACGAAGTTCTGGACAGCCGCAGCGCGTTTGGCCAGAGCCCGCATTAGTGGGTTGACGGCCTTCATCAGCAGATCAGGTGGATGCACCCTCTCAACTGCGTGCTTTGCGGTTGTCATCGTTCCTCCTTGGCTAAAAGTCCAACCGGTCCTACATGACTATTACAGAGTGTGGGTGGAGCAGCCTGGTAGCCCGTCGGCACCTAACCCGAAGGTCGCGGGTTCAAATCCCGCCCCCAGCTAAGAACGAAAACTCCGTTGCGACGGGAGTTTTCGGCCCGGCCAGACCGAGATGGAGCAAGATCTGGGGAACGACATAGATCGCCCCGGCCACCGCCAGATAGGCGTAGAGCTTTCCGGTCAGGTAGTTGCTGACTCGCCGGCCGGGAGAAATAGACCGACAGCACACCTTGGGTCCGGTCAGGGATAAGTAACTCGGGACCGGTGACGGCGATGAATAGCAACGCCACCCGCGAGTAGAGATCGAAGAGGTTGGGATAACGGGGGAGGCCTTCGGCGATGCCCGCCGCGATAGAACCCGCCACGAAATGCAGTCCGATGATGACGGAAGCTATCACCACCCCGATGACGAGCAGGCTCCACGGCAGGATCTTGCGACGAGCCTTACGGCGCAGCCCAAGGATCCGGCGGATGCCGTCGCGGGCGATGGCTCGCCGGATGGCGCCGCGTCCTCGCCGTTCCTTCATAGGAGCGGTAGCCGCGGTCGTAGATGACCGCATTGCTCAATGGGGTTGGAACTCCGGCGCCGTCACCTCCACTCATGACTCACCCTGTCGAGCGATGACCAGAAACTCGTCCTCGAGGGTGTGCGAAATCGGAGCCATGCGAAAGATCCCTAAGTCCAGTTCGGCGGCAGCATCGCGCACCAGGTCGTAATCCTCATCGGCCGCGATGGTGAAGCTGAGGCGATGATCGGTGAGGACTGCTGCTTCGATCCCCGATGCCGTGAGACTGTTCGCCGGAGCCCCGGCATCGCCGAGAACGTCGACAACCACCACAGAAGTCACTCCGACATTCGACACCGGCCCCGAGCGAATCAAACGGCCGCCATCGATCATCACGACTGCGTCGCAGGTCTGTTCGATGTCACCAAGCAGGTGGGACGAGACGATGACATTGATGCCAAAGCTGCCCAGGCGGCGAATGATCTCCAGCATCTGTTCGCGACCGCCCGGATCCAGCCCGGAAGCGGGCTCGTCAAGGAGAACGAGCTCGGGCGCATGAACGATGGCTTGGGCGAGCTTGACCCGTTGCGCCATGCCGGTCGAGAAATCGCCGAGAAAGCGGAACCTCTCCTCGGCCAGCCCAACCAGGAACAAGGTTTCAGAGGCGCGGCGCCGGGCGTCGGCGGTGGGCAGTCCTGCCATTTCGGCGGTATAAGCGACGAAGGTCGGCCGCGGTTTGGTCCTTGGGCAGGCAGTTGTTCTCGGGCATGTAGCCCACCTTGGCTCGCACCGCCAACGGATCAGCAATGGCGTCATGGCCGAGCACGCTGACTCTTCCGCTGGTCGGATGCACCAGGCCCAGGAGGATCCTCAGGAACGTCGTTTTGCCGGCTCCGTTGGCACCTACCAAACCGGTGACGCCCGCTTCGATGGCGAGGTTGAAGTCTCTAAGGCGACTACGTCGGAGTTGTAGGCGTGCGTGAGCGATTCGGTGATGACAACGGGAGCCACTGGGCTGAAATCCTGTCAGATGGGAGTCACTGTGGGAATCGGGGACGTCCCTATCCGGTCCCTGAGGGTATCAGTGTCGGAGGTGCCACAACATGACCGCGCCCAAGACGCCCATTCGGGACCGCCTCGTCGGGCTCATAACCGAAGGTCGCGGGTTCAAAATCCCGCCCCCGCTACGAACAAAAACCCCCTGTTGCGACGCGGGTTTTCCGCTTCAATGAGGCTTGTCGTTCCGGAGTCTGAGAGAGGTACTCCTGAAGCCAGACTAAAGCCCAACCGTGAGAACCCGCTGATGTCGTTGCAATTGCTATGCGCCCGGGCGACCCTGGTCTTCGACGATGTCCAGATATACGGGCGTGTCTAGTCAAGGTTTCGTGATCGCGGCTCGCTAGAACGCGCTCGGCTAGACGACTTGGCCCATCAGCAGGCCATCACCGCGCAGACACAAGCGGAGTGGCTGTCGCCCGCCAGCAGCATGGGACCACTTTGAGCTGAGTTCCGCCAGCAGCATGGGACCACCTTTCCGCCAGTAATGGGACCACCTCCCGGGGGAGATCCACCAGCACCGGCGCCGTTGTTGT
>JBPCQV010000095.1:0-2983 GCA_050997725.1 Acidimicrobiia bacterium | reverse complement strand
GGGTCGAGCCGCGAGGAGGGCTCGTCGAGGATGACGATGCCCGGGTTCTGGAGAAACACCCGCGCAAAGGCCAACAGCTGTTGCTCGCCGGCCGACAGCCCCTGACCGCCCGCACCGAGCTCTGTGTCGAGCCCGATCGACCTGACCCATTCGCCCAACCCGGAGCGATCCAGGGTCGCGAGGATCTCGTCGTTGCCGGCTTCACCAAAAAGCGTCAGGTTGTCACGGACCGTGGCCCGAAAGAGCTGCACGTCCTGAGTCACCACTCCCAGTGCGGTGCGCAACGACGCCTGGTTGAGCTCACGCAGGTCGACGCCGCCTAGTCGCACGACGCCGGTCGTTGGCTCGTAAAGATGGGAGATGAGCCGCGTGATAGTGGTCTTCCCGCCTCCGGTTCGTCCGAGAAGCCCGAGGACCGTGCCGGCTTCGAGCCGGAAGTTGACGTGATCGAGAACCAATTGGTCCTCGTAGGCGAACGAGACGTCGTCGAACTCGATGGTGAGAGGGCCGCTGTCGAGGCGCTCGTCACCATCGTGCAGCCCGCTGGTTAGCTTGCGGAGCGCATCGATACGGATGAGCCCACCCGCGGCCTTCTGCAGTTGCTGGAGCTCCTGGTTCACCTGCTCGATCGGGCGCCGGACGAGCTGGACGTATTGCAAGAGGAGAAACGCCGCTCCGATCGTGACCGAGCCGCGCAGCACGAGCCAGGTTCCGACCGCCAGGGCAAGCGCGTCACCAGCCCAGAAAGCGGTGTTGGCTGTGACCCAAACGATCACGCGCTTTCGCCAAGCGTGGACGGTGCGGCGAAAGTAGTTCTCCATGACGGGGACGAACCGGGCCATGGTGAAGCGACCGGCACCCAGGGAACGAATGTCTTCGATCCCCGCCAGCCGCTCCTCGATAAACCCGTAGAGCTGGGCGGACACTTCGCGCTCTTCTTCGGCCGCGCTGATTGGGAGGTTGCGCAGGCTCCAGAGCAGGAGAAGCACCGCGATCACATAAAGCAGCAAAGCCAAACCCATGCGCCAGTCGGTGAACCACGAGACGATCAGCACCCCGCCGAGGAGGACGGCGGCGCCGAGAAGTCGCACCAGGAAGCGGGAAATGAAATCCGAAATCGCCGTCACATCGCCGTCCACCCGTTCGATCATTTCTCCCGGGGTGGTGTCGTTGTGATAACCCATGTCGAGGGAAAGCAAATGGCGGCTGAGGTCCTCGCGCAACCGATTGGTGGCAATCCAACCGACATCGGTTCCGAGATACGAAGAGATCGCATCGAGCACCTGGTTGATAACGCCGGCGATGAGATAGGCGATGCCGATCGAGATCAGCACTGAGACCGGAGTGATGCGAGTGGTTGCCTGGTCGATGAAACGGGCGAGGAGCTGAGGCACAAAAAGCTGGAGTCCAATAGACGCCAGCAACGTCACGGCAAGCGTGATCACCTTCCCGCGCAACGGGCGCAGGTAGGTGGTGAGCGTGGCGCGATAGGAAGGGGCGGTCACAAATATTGGTTTTTGGGGAACCGTTGAACCTACTGTTGAGTCCAAGCCAGGGACGCCGAATTAACAGTGATGCCACACCTGGTCGCCTTCATTCTCTCAGCCGCTTTAACGCTTGTGCCAGGTGAGCAAGTCGCCAATCCGCTGCCGCCGGACTTGAAGCCCGGATCGAGCGGGGCCACGGTCCTCGAGCTTCAGCATCGTCTCGAAGAAGCGGACTTCTCCCCCGGTCGCCCGGATGGGATTTTCGGCCGCCAGACCCTAGCTGCGGTCTATGCGATGCAAAAGCTCTACGACCTGGAACGCACCGGGATTTTTCGCACCGAGGACTGGGCCTTGCTCGAGCGCGAGATCCAAGGTCCTGGACCTGCCCCCGAAGCCGATCAGATCGAGATCGACCTCCGCCGGCAGGTGCTCTATCTGATCGAGGGGGAAGCGGTCACCGGAGTCTTTCCGGTCTCCTCAGCCAACGGAGAGCCCTATCGCAACGCCGCCGGGAGGCTCACTTACGCCGAGACCCCGGAGGGCCGCTTCGAGTTCGGCCGGGCTCGGACGGGGTGGTGGGAGTCCTATCTGGGCTTTCTTTACTCGCCGTTCTATTTTTACGGCGGCTACGCCATCCATGGGTCAGGGTCGGTTCCGCCCTTCCCCGCCTCTCACGGCTGCGTCCGCGTCGAAATCGAAGACATGGACTTTCTGCGCACCAAGCTCAAGATCGGCATGCCGGTTTACCTTTACGGCGAAGACGTCTCCCGGTCCGAGCTCATCCCCGATCTGGTCCTCTTGGCTCAGCAAGCGCCGCAACCGTGATTTGTCACGTCAAGCCGCAGCTTGATCCAGCAGCAATCCTTGTAGCGCGATCTCGACCATTGAGTTGAAGGTCTGCTCCCGTTCAAGCGAGGTAGTGGCCTCGCCGGTGCGGATGTGATCGGAGATGGTGAGGATGGCGAGCGCCCGCGCCCCTTTTTCCGCGGCGACTCCGTAGAGGCCGGCAGCCTCCATCTCGACGGCCAGGACATTCATTCCCTCGAGGACGTCCCACACCTCGGGGACGGGGTTGTAGAACAGATCGGCCGAATGAACATTGCCGACCTTGACCTCGGTTTCGAGCTGTGCGGCCGCCGTGACCACGGCCCGGGCGAGATAGAAGTCGGCGACCGCTGAGTAATCCCAGTTGTGATAACGCGCCCGATTGACCGCCGAATCGGTGCAGGCACCGGTGGCGACGACCACGTCGCGGAGCTGGACCTCGCGGGAGATCCCTCCCGCCGACCCGACTCGCACCAATCTTTGGCAGCCGTACTCGGTGATCAACTCTGTTGCATAGACCGAGGCAGAAGGAATTCCCATTCCAGTGCCCATCACCGAGACTGCCATTCCCTGATAGGTCCCGGTAAACCCGAGCATGTTGCGGACCCCGGTGACCTGTTTGGCGTCGTCGAAGAAGGTGTCCGCGATGTGTTTGGCCCGTAAGGGGTCGC
>JBPCQV010000233.1:0-14270 GCA_050997725.1 Acidimicrobiia bacterium | reverse complement strand
TCTTGGAGGTCGGCCACGACCACAAACGCACCGGCGTCCGACAAACGACGGACGGTTGCTGCCCCGAGACCGGAAGAACCGCCAGTAACGATGGCCGACACACCTGACAGTTCCCCGACATCTCCTTGCTCGACGAAACGGCGACGATACTTGCCCCTGATGATTGGCATGTTCGACTCCGGCGTCGGTGGGCTCTCGGTGCTGGCGGAGCTGCGCCGACTCCATCCTAGGCTCGATGTGCTCTATCTCGCCGACTCGGCGCATGCCCTCTACAGTCAGCGCCCGTTGATCGAAGTGGCGGAGCTGAGCCATCGCAATGTCGAGTGGCTTCTCGCGCAAGGAGCCGAAGCGATTGCCATCGCCTGCAACACCGCGTCGGCGGCCGCGCTCAACGATCTCCGGCGCGTCCATCCGGCGGTGTCGTTCGTCGGCATGGAGCCCGCGGTGAAACCGGCCCGGGCCTATACAAGAAGCGGAGTCATCGGGGTCCTCGCCACTGAAGCCACCTTCCAAGGCGAATTGTTTGCGTCGGTTGTCGGGCGTTTTGCCGATGGCGTCGAGATAGTCGCCCGATCCTGCTCGGGTTGGGCGGACCTGGTCGAGGCAGGCAAAGTGGCCGGCCCTGAAGTCGAAGCGGCGATCGCGAAACACCTCGATCCGGTTCTCGAGGCCGGCGCCGACACCCTTGTCCTCGGCTGCACCCATTACCCGTTCCTGCTCCCGGTGCTCCACTATCTCGCCGGCGCCCAGGTGGTGATCGTTGACCCGGCGCCCGCAGTTGCCCGGCAAATCGGCCGGTTGGCCACCGGTCGGGGATCAGGTCGGATCCGCATTCGCACCACCGGTGACGCGGCCCAGGTGCAAACGACCATGCACCGCCTCACTGGTTGGGATGAGCAAGTGTCGGCAATAACCTGATGCCAATGGCACTCGACCCTTGGGACTTGGCGTTGCGCGATGCCCTCCTGCCTACCAGCGAGCTCCTGACCCTCGACGAGCTCGCCGCCCGAACCGAGCTGCCTCCCACTCTGCTCGAGGTGGTGGTTCGCGAAGGATTCCTCAAGCCGGCCCGCCACGAACCTCAGATCCTGTTCGACCCCGCCGATGTCGAACCGATCAGGTCAGGGATGGAGCTCGTAGAAAGCGGCCTGCCTTTGGGCGAGCTCCTCGACCTCGCTCGCCAAATGGATGCGGCGATGCGACCCATTGCCGAGCAGTCGATCGAAATCTTCTCGCGCTTCGTGCGCGACTCCGTGGAAGTCACCTCCGAAAGCGACGCCGAGGCAGCCGAGCGACTCGTTAGGGCGTTCTCGACCATGCTGCCGGCGGCAGGGACGATGGTCGAGCACCATTTTCGGGCGCTCCTCCTCGAAGGCGCTAAGCGGCGCCTGCAAGTTGACCGCTGATCAGTTGGACCCCGCCGCGATCCTCGCCCGCCATCCGCGGGTGTGGTGGGCGAGCCCAACAGTCACCTTGGCGGGTTTTGGCAGCTTGGCGATTTGCGATCCGGGGCCGGGAGACGGGCGCTTTGAAAGGGCACGCGGAGTGTCGGCGCCAGTGGCTTTTGCCAGCTTCACCTTCGACAGCGAGGCCTCGGGGTCGCTCGTGATCGTGCCCGAACTGGTGGTGGAGGTGACCGGTGGCGAAACAACCTTTCACGGCGACTCGTCATTGATGCCACCGGCGCCGGTGGCAGTCCCTCCCGAGCGGGACCGTCCCCGGTTCGCCGGCTCTTCCCTGCCCGATCACCTCTGGCTGGAAGCGATTGGATCGATTCTCGAAATGATCGAGCGCGGAGAAGTGGAGAAGGTGGTGCTGGCTCGCGATCACGCGTTGTGGTCGAAGCAACGATTTGACCCGCATCGCATCCTCGCCCGCCTCAGCGATCGCTTTCCGGATTGCTTTCGCTTTCTGATCGAAGGCCTGGTGGGCGCCTCCCCCGAACTGCTGATCAGAAAGACCGGCTTGGCGATCGAGTCGGTGACTCTGGCTGGGACCGCCGCCCGCGGCAGCACCAACGAAGACGACGAGATCCTCGGCAAGGAGATGCTGTCCGATCCCAAAGCCCTGACTGAGCATCGCCTTGCCGCTGCGCCAGTCGGAGCGATCCTCAGATCGATCGCATCGGACCTATCGCATCCAGCGAGCCCCGAGCTGATGCGCCTCGCCAACGTGCAGCACTTGGCGACGCCTTTTAGTGGCCATCTCGACTCCGATGAGCACGTCCTCGAATTGGTGGCCCGTCTCCACCCCACCCCCGCTGTTGGCGGCGTCCCGACCGCAGCCGCCAAAGGCATCATCAAAGACCTCGAGGCGATGGATCGAAATCGCTATGCGGGGCCGGTTGGATATTTCCGGGCCAACGGAGATGGTGAAATCGCCATCGCGCTGCGGTGTGCCGAGCTCTCGGGAGCCCGGGCCCGCCTCTTCGCCGGGAACGGGATCGTCGAGGGGTCGATTCCCGAAGACGAGCTCGAGGAGACCAGGCTCAAGCTGGCGGCGATGCTGTCAGCCCTCGAATAGCTCCTACCCCCGCAACCACCGCCTGGGTGATCCGGCGATGAACGGCAACGTTGTCTTTGCGGTCGGTCCTGACCTCGAGAATCGACACCCCCTGGGGAGGCTTCTGCAATCCTTCGCCCAGCTCGGCTGCGGTCCTGATCAATCCGTGCTCCAACCCATATGCGCGGGCGAGCGCGTCCAGATCGACGGGCGCCGGAGTCGCAAAGACCCGCTCGAAGTGCTCAGGAAATTCGGCTTGGGGCAGGAACGAGAAGATCCCGCCGCCGTGGTTGTTGATGACCACCAATGTGAGATCGGGGCGAGGTGTGGAAAGAAAGCCGTTGCTGTCGTGAAAGAAGGAAAGGTCTCCCACCAAGCCGTACGCCGGCTGCCGCGCGGCTGCCGCTCCGAGCGCGAGGGAGTTGAAGCCGTCGATCCCCGACGCGCCTCGATTGGAGACAACGTGGAGGTCGTTCTGCGTCGGCGCGAACCAATCGAGATCACGCACCGGCATCGATGACCCAACGGCGAGGACCGAACCGGCCGGAACCGCCGACCAGAGGTCTCTCGCCACTCTTGGTTCAGTGAGCGTCGAGTCCCGTTCGAGCTCGGCATCCACGATGCTCCGTGCTGCCTGCTCGGCCCCAATCCACGCCGAGTGCCAGGAATGATCGATCTCAGCCGGGACGAAGGCAGAGACGTCGACCAGTGGCAACTGCTTGCGGGTTGGATCTCCAGCCGCCGGACGGACCAACACGGTCGGAACGCGTCGAAGGAGCAGACTCAGCGGGCGCGAAAGGCCCGCCCTCCCCAGAACGATCACTCTGCTGGGAACCAACTCAGTGAAGCCGCCGCTCAACAAATGATGGGCCGTGGTGATAGTGCCCGGAACTCGGCAATTGCTGTGGGCTTCGGCGACGACGGGCACCCCGAAATCGAGCGCTTCCGCAACGAGCTGTTGACTGGCGCCACCGCCGGCCACCACCAGGTCGCGTCCACCGAGCTCGAGAACGTCAACCGCCGGCAACGTTTCCTCAAGCCCAAACCATGGCTCGCCCCCCGGGCGGCCGACCACGTCGTTTTGATAAGGGATAGCAACCTCGCGGCCGTCGTCACTGGCTGGCACCAGTGGTTCGCGAAAGGCAACGTTGATGTGCGCCGGGCCATTCACCGCGGCAGCAACCGCGTCGCAAACAACTGCCCGCCATTCGGCGTTCTCGCCCGGAACGTCAACTGCTTCGAACACGTCGGAGAAAAAGCGCGGATACCGGCCGAAGATCTCGAACTGGTCAATGGTCTGGTTTGCCCCGGTGAACCGCAGATCGAAGGGTCGATCAGAGGTAACGACGACGAGCGGCGTCAGCGATTCGCTCGCCTCGACCACTGCGGGGAAAAGGTTGGCGACCGCCGTCCCCGAGGTCGTCAGAACCGCCGCCGGATGACCTGCCGCCTTCGCATACCCGACCGCCCAATAGCCCGCCGATCGTTCGTCGATTGCCACCGTGAGGTGGAGCCGTGAATCTCCCGCGGCCACCATCGACAGTGCCCCCGAACGCGACCCGGGGGCAACCACTACCTGCTCGATCCCGTTGCGCACCAGCTCGTCGATGATGACCGTCGCCATCGCCCACGATGGGTTCGGCATCGTCATGCCAGCACCTTCATGCCAGCACCTCGGCAGCCCAGCGCACGCGACGCAAGAGACCGGCAGCGACGTCGCGCTCGGGGACAAAACGCTCGAGCAACTCGAGCGACGGTTCGGGCCGGCGCACCGTGAGCTCACCATCGACGGGCACCAGCGAATCTTCGACCACGTCGCCGACCAGCAGGGTGACCGTCCCCAAACCGCAGGCGAACGTCAGCTCCGGAAGGGCAGCGGCCGCGGCGAGCCCGGCGGCGATTCCGACTGAGGTTTCCAGTGCCGAGGAGACAACTATCGGGAGGCCAGACCGACGGGCCAGGTCAAGCGCCCGCCCGATCCCCCCCAACGGTTGGACCTTGACCACGATCACGTCGGCTGCTCCTCGTTCTGCCACCTCGAGCGGATCGGCGGCGAGGCGGACCGCCTCGTCGGCGGCGATCCTCACCGGCACCCGCCGGCGCAGCTCGATCATGTCTTCCAGCGAGCGCACCGGCTGTTCGACGTACTCGAGATCGAAGGCCGCAAAGCTCTCCAGTCTCTCAGTTGCCTCGTCCAGCGTCCAAGCTGCGTTGACATCGATTCGCAGCTTTCCCGCCGGGCCGAGGGCGTCGCGGACTGCTTCCAATCGGGCGTAGTCGTCGGCGAATCGCTGCCCCGGGTCGGCGACCTTCACCTTCGCAGTTCGACAACCCGAGTCCTTCACCATGCGCCAGGCGACCACCGAATCAACGGCGGGCACGGTCACATTCACTGGCACTCGGTCGCGCAGCGGCTCCGGCCAGGTGCTGCAGGCGGCCTCGAGAGCAGCGGCGAGCCACCGGGTAGTGACCTCGGCGGGATAGTCGGGAAATGGTGAAAACTCGCCCCAACCAGCCGGCCCGCGGATAAGCACCGCCTCCCGTCGATCGACCCGCCGAAAACGGTGCAGCATCGGGATCGAGACCGGATAGAGCTCGAGGAACTCGAGATCGGTCACTGCTTCGACCTGATGAATTCGATGACCCGGTCGATCTGCTCTGCGGACAGAGTGTTGCGAAACGACGGCATCCGGCCTCTGCCATCGGAAATGGTCAGACGCAGAAACTCGTCGTCCTGCTCGGCGGAGTTCGATTCGGGTCCGAGCGCCGGGCCGAGGCCACCGCTCAGATCCTCGCCGTGGCAGCGGGCGCAAACCTGTTCGTAGATCTCAGCGCCGGTCGCCTCGGGTGGGGGGCGGCCGACGCAACTGGTCGCCAGGAATGCCAACAGCAAAGCTCCCGGCCTCCGCCACACTCAGCGGTCCTCGGGATCGATCAGCTCGAATAGTTCCTTCACCGACTGCGCGCGATCGCGTTTGGTCACCAGCACTCCCGACGGGGTCGCCACCACGATCAGGTCCTCGACCCCACTCACCGCCAGTCGAGGTCCTTCCGAGCGCAAGTAGTTCCGAGCCGAGTCGAGCACCGTCACCGGCCCGACAACCACATTGCCCGAACGATCCTTTGCTCCTAAGTCCCAAACTGCCGCCCAAGAGCCGATGTCGCTCCAACCCGCCTTCAGCGGCACCACCGCTGCCTGCGAGGTTTTCTCCATAACTGCAACGTCGATTGACACGTTGGGCGCCGTCACAAAGTCGACGCTTAATTCTTTCCCCCATGCGTGCGTTGTCGCCGAGGCGACTGCGGCGCGGACAATCGTCAACAGCTCCGGTTGCAGTCTCTCGAGCTCTGCCAGGAGGACGGCAACCGGGAAAACGAACATCCCGCTGTTCCACAAAGCTCCCTTGGCGATGAGCTGAGAGGCAGTTTCGGAATCGGGCTTCTCGATGAACTCAACGATCCGCCGCGCTGGGGAGTCTTCGGGACTTTCGGGTACCAGGTATCCGTAGCCGGTCTCGGGTCGGTCGGGCACGATCCCGAAGGTGGTCAGCCAGCCGTCCCGGGCCGCGGTGATGGCCTGCTCCAACGCGCGCCGAAACGCGGTGAGGTCGGAGATCTGATGGTCGGCAGGCATCACGATCAAAATGTCATCGGGGTTACAGGAGAGTGCTGCCGCCGCCACTGCCGGCGCCGTGTTGCGGCCCGCCGGCTCCGCCAGGATCTGTGCATCCGTGGCCTGAAGTTGAGGAATGTGAGCGAGACCGGCGACGATCAACGTCCGAGCGCCCAGGCCTTCGACCCTGGCAAGGGTTTGAGCGAGCATGCTGTCGGACCCGATCAAAGTTTGGAATTGCTTCGGTTCTCTTTGCCGGGACAGCGGCCAGAGGCGGGTACCAACGCCGCCCGAGAGGACGACGGGCACGATGGACGACATCGTCGGTAGCGTATCGCGGAGTGCTTGTGAGCCCATCGACCCCGACTTCAACCATGGTGGTGGTTCCCTTCCTGGCCGAAGATCCCAAGCTGGTCGTCCGTACTCTCGAGCTGGCGGCAACTCACCCGCGGGTTACGGAAGTGGTCGGGATCCACGGCGATGATCCTGAAACTGTCCGCGCCGTCACGGCCCTGGCGAGCGACTTCCGGATCATTCCCCAACAGCGGATCGGCCGTCTGCGTGCGGGCAAAGGCGACGCCATCAACACCGGGTTCGACTACTTCCTTCAGTCGACCTGTGATCGCCTCCACTTTTATGACGCGGATATCAAGACATTCGAGACGAGTTGGATCGATCAAGCCGAATCCGGCCTCGACCTCGGTTTTGACACGGTCCGCCACTTTTACCCCCGTGGCGCCACGGACGGGATGGTTACGGCGATGCTGGTGCGGCCTGCCTTGGCCATGCGCTGGCCATACTCCGTGCTCGCCCGCCTCAAACAACCTCTCTCCGGGGAAATCGCCTTCACCCGCCGATCAGCGACCGCGATCGCCGGCGCCCAATTGGTCCGCAAACAAAGCGACTGGGGCATCGACACCGTCATCACCGGGGCCACTGCCCACCTGGGATTCTCCATCTACGAGAACTACATCGTCGCGGGCAAAGATCACCAGCTTTATGGAAGCCTGGCAGAGCTCAAAACCATGTTTTGGGAGTGCCTGGGGGCTTTGCGACTGCTGATGCGGGAGTCCGAGCCGCAACAAGTCGCGCACCACACCGACACGCATCCCCCTCCCACGCTCGATCTGCTCAATGTCGTTGCATTCGATGCACCGGCTACCGAGAAGATCCTGCAAAAGCCGTTGACGGCTTCACAGCGCGAACTGCTGCGGACCGAGTTCAACCCTGCGTATGCGGACGCGTTGGTTGAGAAGCGGTTAGAGATGTTTGACACCACCACCTGGCTCGACATCTTGAAGGTGTTGATAACTCGAACAGTCCCGTCGGATCTTGATTGGCAGACAGTCGCGTTCCAACTCTGGGTGGCTCGGGTCCTCCACTTCAACTCGTTCGAAGTGGAAAAGGGTTATGCGCACGCTATCGAGTACATCGAAGCCATGATCACAGAAGCAATGCTTAACCCCGTTAACTAACTCTTGACGAATTTCTTGACAATCGACTTAACTGTTCTACTCAAGTGCACGTGTGTCGCTAAGGCACGCTTCGACAGGAGGACAGATGGCTACGAAGAAGGCAGCGGCTAAGAGGCCCGCCAAGAAGGCTGCAGCGAAGAAGGCTCCGGCCAAGAAGGCAGCAAAGAAGACAACTGCCAAGAAGAAAGCCCCCGCCCGCAAGGCAGCGGTAAGGAAGGCTCCGGCCAAGAAGGCTGCACGAAAGAGCACCGCCAAGAAGAAGTAGAACCCCTTAGTAGGGAAAGCAGAAGAGGACCGGCACCCGCCGGTCCTCTTTTCATTCTTGTATAACTTGGCGCTCTTTTTCCCTAGGGTTACGCAGGAATGAGTTGGTTTAGTCGTAGGTGCTGATCGAGACGTACGAGCACTCGACACAGACGCGACGCATCAATCCAAAGACCGAGCGTGACTCCTGATAAACGTGCTCGTGGCTTTCGGCGATCTTGGGGGCCCGGCGTAGCTTGCCCAACAGGCCAGTGCTGCTCTCGAGTGGATGGTGCCCATAGTTGCGAAGCTCGAGGGGCTTTTGAGCCTGCACAGCGCTGTCGGCCACAACGGAGACGGCAACCTTGACTGGGACGGGTGGCTCGACAACCACGTCCGGCTCGACAACTGCAACCGGCTCAACGGGTGCGAGCGCCGGCTCGGGAGATGCGATCTCAGCTTCGACAACTGCGACCGGCTCGACAACCACGTCCGGCTCGACAACTGCAACCGGCTGAACGGGTGCGAGCGCCGGCTCGGGAGATGCGATCTCAGGTTCGACAACTGCGACCGGCTCAACAACTTCAACCGGCTCGGATGCGAGCGCCGGCTCGGGAGGTGCGATCTCAGGTTCGACAACTGCGACCGGCTCGACAACTTCAACCGGTGCGACAACTTCAATTGGTGCAGTTGGCTCGACAGGTGCAACCGGCTCGACAGGCACGGCAACCTCAGGGTCCGGTTCCACCGGGATGACGACTTCTTGCGCTTCGCGGGCAGCGATACCCAGAGCTTCATATCGGCGGCGCAACGCCCTGCCGTTCCCGCCGACGCTCTCTTCTGAGGGAAGTCCGAAACCTCCGTTTTGTGCGACCTCGGCGGCATCCTCCGCAGCCGCGATCGCCGCCAGTTTCTTGGCAAGCTCGGAGGTCGGCGGCTTGACCGGACGTGTGCTCGGCTCCGGAGTTGGCAGTGGTTCCTCCGGGGCCTCATCTTTGCGGCGAGCGGACTCCTCAGCGGCGCGCCGGTGCCGGCGCTTCCGCTTCTGGGCGTTGACCCACGCCTGCTGCATCTGGGTTAAACCTTCGTAGGCAAAGACGAGGGCGTCATCGGCAAGAAACTGCATCTCATCCTCGCCGAGGAAAAGAGTGAAACGTTCGGCTACGTCTCGTACCGCCTCGACATCGGCTAGGTACCAACGACCCATCAGCTCTGAGCCGCGGTGAATCTGGAGGTGGTAGGAATCCACCTCCAGGGAAACTCTGATCCCGGGACCACGGTCACCGGGTGAGCGCAATGAACCCTTGAACTGCAAAGTGATCCTCTCGGGCAACCGTCAGGACTAGTACTCAATCGGAATTGTGCCCCTACCGCTGTAGGGGATCATCACTAAAGGCCTAGTCCGGGCTGTATTCCGACAGTGGCGGGCAGGCGCAGATCAAATTGCGGTCGCCGGCGGCGCCATCGACCCTCGACACCGGCGGCCAGTACTTCGCCCGGCGCAAGCGATCGACCGGAAAAGCAGCCAGCTCCCGGCTGTAGGGCAGATCCCAGCGGTCCCGAATGACATCGTCCACGGTATGGGGAGCATTACGGAGCGGGCTTTCGGCTTCGGTCCACTCCCCGCTTTCCACCTTGGCGATCTCCGCCCGAATCGCAATCATGGCCTCGCAAAAACGGTCGAGCTCCTCGAGGGATTCGCTCTCGGTGGGCTCGACCATCAGGGTGCCAGGAACGGGAAAGCTGAGGGTGGGGGCATGAAACCCGTAGTCCGCCAACCGCTTCGCCACGTCTTCGGCCGTGATACCGGTCGCCCGGGTGATCGGTCGGAGATCGAGGATGCACTCGTGAGCCACCCGCCCCGACCGCCCCGTGTAGAGCACGGGAAAGTGGGGATGAAGCTTGTGGGCGAGGTAATTGGCATTGAGGATCGCCACTTCCGTCGCCCGGCGGAGGCCGGCCGCGCCCATGAGCCGGATGTAGGTGTAGGGGATCGGAAGAATGCCGGCCGATCCCCAAGGCGCCGAGGAGACCGGCCCAATCCCGGTCTCGGGACCGGCGTCAGGGATCAGCGGATGGTTGGGAAGAAAGGGACTGAGATGGGCCCCCACCCCAATCGGTCCGATCCCCGGGCCGCCGCCGCCGTGGGGAATCGTGAACGTTTTGTGCAGATTGAGATGCGAGACGTCGGCCCCAAACCGCCCTGGCCGAGCGAGGCCCACAAGCGCGTTGAGATTGGCGCCGTCGACATAGACCTGACCCCCATGCTCATGGACGATCTCGCATAGCCGGCTTATCCCCTCCTCGAAAACTCCATGGGTCGACGGATAGGTGACGATGGCCGCGGCCAGTCGCTCGGCGTTCGCCGCCGCTTTTTCTTCGAGATCGGAAAGGTCGACATTTCCTTGTTCATCGCAGGCCACCACCAGAACCCGCATCCCCGCCATCACCGCCGAAGCGGCATTGGTCCCGTGCGCCGATGAGGGAATCAAACAGAGGTCGCGGGCGTCGTCTCCGCGCGAACGGTGGTACGCCCTGATCGCCAAGAGACCAGCCAGTTCACCCTGCGACCCGGCATTCGGTTGCAGAGAGACGCGGTCATAGCCGGTTATCGCCTCCAGATAGGACTCCAACTCCGTGATTAGCTGGCGGTATCCCGCGGTCTGCTCGCTGGGCGCGAATGGATGCAAGCGAGCAAAGCCTTCGAGGGTGATCGGCAGCATCTCGGTGGTGGCATTGAGCTTCATCGTGCAGGACCCGAGCGGGATCATCGTTCGATCAAGAGCCAGGTCGCGCTCGGCCATGCGGCGGAGGTAGCGGAGCATCTCATGCTCCGATCGATAGCGATGGAACACTTCGTGAGTCAGGAACTCGCCCGTCCTCCACTCGCTGATCCCTTCCTCACCTCGCTCGACGAGCTCAAGTTCGAAGATCGCCGCCAGGCGGTCGAGGATCTCCTCGTCATGGGTCTCATCGAAAGCGATGCCCACCCGGTCGGGATCGACTCGGCGCAGATTGATCCCCGCGGAGCCGGCCGACGCGATGATGTCGTCGGCTTTGCCTTCGACTTTGACCGTGATCGTGTCGAACCAATGACGGTTCTCGACCTCGAAGCCGGCGTTCCGCAGCGACGCCACCAAGCGTCCCGCCAGGTGATGGATCTTGCGAGCGATGCCTACCAAGCCTTCAGGCCCGTGCCAGCACGCGTAGAGCGCCGCCATCACCGCCAGCAGCACCTGTGCGGTGCAAACATTCGACGTCGCCTTCTCTCGTCGGATATGTTGCTCGCGGGTTTGGAGAGCGAGACGAAAAGCCGTTCGCCCTGCCCGGTCTTGGGTGGCCCCCACCAGCCGCCCCGGCAGTGCTCGCACATGCGCCTCGCGGGTGGCGATGAACGCGGCATGAGGGCCACCGAACCCGAGCGGGACCCCGAACCGCTGGGACGAGCCGACCGCAACGTCAACTCCCCAAGCGCCCGGCGGAGTGATAAGGGTGAGGGCGAGCAAGTCGGTCACTACGGCCACTAGCGCTCCGGCCTCGTGGACCGCGGCGACTGTTTGCTCGTGGTCGGTGATCTCACCTGAAGATCCCGGGTAGGCGAGCAACACGCCGAAGGCATCGCTCAGGTCAAAGTCTGCGGGATTCGCCACCCGGAGCTCGATGCCGACCGGCTGCGCCCTGGTGGCCACCACGGCGATCGTCTGTGGGTGGCAATCGCGGTCAACCCAGAACACTTTCGACTCGGTCCTGGCGAGCCGGCGGCACATTGTCATGGCCTCCGCCGCCGCGGTCCCTTCGTCGAGCAATGACGCGTTGGCGATATCGAGCCCGGTCAAATCCGACACCATCGTCTGAAAGGTGAGCATCACCTCCAGTCGGCCCTGGGAGATCTCGGGCTGGTAGGGGGTGTAAGCGGTGTACCAACCCGGGTTCTCGAGCACATTGCGCCTGATGACCGCGGGCGTAAACGTGTCGTAATAGCCGAGGCCGATCATCGAAGTGAGCACCCGGTTCATAGCTGCTAACCGTGTCAGCTCCGCCAACGCCTGCGGTTCAGTGAGCGGAGCATCGAGCAAAAGGTCCTCGCTAGACCTGATCCCACCCGGCACGGTCTGAGCAATGAGCTCGTCGAGCGAATCGGCGCCGATCTCGGCCAGCATCTTTTGGACATCCGCGGGGCGCGGCCCGATGTGGCGGCGGGAAAACTCGGTGAGTAGTTCCAAGGTTCTCCTCCTGAACCATTCCGGGCTCAAAGGTGTGCGGGGCTCCGGTAAGGGGGGAACCGAAGCCCCGCTCGCCCTTCTTTCGAAGAGCCGACAGGGACTCCTTCGGGCGGGCGCCAGGGGGGTTCCCGCTCAAACCCCTGTCGTGGGGTACGCCGCAGATGTGGGGGCATCTGGCGGCTAACGGCCCGATCATAACGTGGAGATTGACTCCAGATTCAAGTCATACCGAGAAGCGGATGAGCAACACATCGGCGCCGGCCACCTCATACGACTTTCCCTCGACACGCACTAATCCGGCGCGCTTGGCGGCATCCCAGCCCCCAGCAGCAATCACGTCGTCGATCGTCGCAACCTCGGCCCGGATAAATCCCCGTTCCAGGTCGGAGTGGATCTTTCCCGCCGCCTCCGGCGCGAGTGCGCCTGCCCGGACGGTCCACGCCCGCGACTCCTTGGGGCCGACGGTGTAAAACGAGATAAGACCGAGGCTCTGATAGGTGGCTCGCACCATCGTGGCGAGGGCTCCTTCGCCCAGCCCCAACCCCGCGAAAAGCTCCGCCCGCTCCGCTTCCGGCAACTGTGCTCCTTCTTCCTCGAGCTTGGCGCTGATGACGACGACCACGTCTTGGGGAGGCACCACCGACCGCAATGAAGCTCGCAGGTTTTCTGCTTCGGTGGTTTCCTCGTCGACATTGATCACCCACAGCACTGGTTTGAGGGTCAACGGCCCGAGGTCTCGGAATGCCGTGCGCGCTCCGTCACTCCACTCCCGCAAGCGGAGTGCTTCACCGCCTGCGAGTGCTTCGCTCGCCTCGGCAATCGCTGCCGCGGCCCCGGCTTTGGTTTTATCGGCTGCCGACTCTTTGACCAACCGCTCGTGCTTCTTGGCGAACACATCGTGATCAGCCAATGTGAGCTCCAGCAGCAGCTCTTCCGCTTGGCCAATCGGGTCTTCTCTCAACACCACGGCCAAGGCCTCGACCTCGCGGAGCCGGCCCAGGTATTGACCTCCGATTCCTGCCCGGGACCAGGCGGGAAGGTCGATCAACTCGATAGTCGCCGGCGTCACCTTGGCTGAGCCTTCGATCGCGGCTACTTGTTCGAGTCGCTGGTCCGGCACCCGCGCCACGCCGATGTTGGGCTCGACGGTGGTGTAGGCATGGGGCGCCGTTACCGCATTGAGCCCGGTAAGAGCGTTGAAAAGGGTGGTCTTGCCCGAGTTGGGGAATCCGACGATGCCAAGGCGTTCCATGGAGCCGGGCATTGTGGCTTACATTTGCGAGCGTATGGAGCAGGTGGCCGTCATCGGTGCAGGATCGTGGGGCACCGCCGTCGCGGCGCTGGCGGCTCGAGAGAATGCGGTGACACTCTGGGCTCGCCGGTCCGAGCTGGCTGAGGCGATCAACCGCCAGAGCGAAAACCCCGACTATTTGCCGGGCGTGCGGCTTCCCTTCGGACTGCGGTCGACCGCAGATCTGGCGGAGGCGGTGGACGGTGCGGGCATCCTCGCCCTGGCAGTTCCATCCCACGGCTTTCGGGCGGTGGTCGACGAGATCAGATCGGTCCCGGCCCAGGTACCGATCATCTCGCTAACCAAAGGCATCGAAGTCGAGACACTCTGTCGCATGACCGAGATCATCGCGGAGGGCTTCCCAACGCACATCTCCGACCGAGTCGGCGTGCTCACCGGTCCCAACCTGGCAGCAGAAGTGATGGCGGGGAGCCCGACCGCGGCGGTAGTGGCAATGCGGGATCAGGAGGCCGCCAAACAGGTCCAAGCCACCTTTGCCGGGCCGACGTTTCGGGTCTACACCAACGATGACGTCGTGGGTTGCGAGCTCGCCGGCAGCTTGAAGAACGTGATGGCGATCGCGGCGGGCATGTCAACCGGGCTCGGCTTCGGCGACAACACCCGCGCCGCGCTAATCACCCGCGCCCTGGCCGAGCTCACCCGTCTTGGCGTCGCGCTGGGAGGCGCACCCGCCACCTTCGCCGGCCTAGCCGGCATGGGCGACCTGATCGCCACCTGCACGTCGTCTCAAAGCCGCAACCATCGGGTGGGAGTAGAATTGGCGACCGGAAAAAAGCTCGAACAGATCACCGACGAGATGAACATGGTGGCCGAAGGGACCAAGACCACCAAAGCTGTGCTGGAGCTGGCGAACCGGGCCGGAATCGAGATGCCGATCGCCCAGCAGGTCGGCAAGGTGCTCT
>JBPCQV010000191.1:0-3904 GCA_050997725.1 Acidimicrobiia bacterium | reverse complement strand
GCGACCCGGCGATGAGTGCCAGCCGTCCCGAATTCAGCCGGCGAGGGGGTGAAGACTTCTACACCCTCCGCTCCTACCAGGAGGGCGACGATCTTCGTCGGGTGCACTGGGCGTCGTCGGCGAAGCTTGACGAGCTGATGATCCGCCAAATGGAGACGCCGTGGCAATCGCGGGCGCTCATCTTCTTCGATATCAGGCGGCGTAGCTATCAAGACGCTGACGCCTTCGAGCGGGCCGTGCGGGGAACCGCGTCGGTCGCCATGCATCTCGGCGGAAACTTCGCCGGCGACCTCTGGCTCGGGTCGGGTCTAATCGATCTTGCCACGCCGGGCGTCGCCTTCGAAGAGCTCGCCAGCGTGCAGCCAGTGCAGGCCATCGACTTGCGCGCAGTCGCCACCCGCATCCGGCACCAAAGCCGGGGAGGGGCGTTGATCATGATCACCGGCACCCCCGATGACGAAGCACTCTCAGTCATTCGGCTTCTGGGCCAGCAGTATCGAGTTGGGATCTTGCTCGCCGCCACCGATCAGCCGGGGGCTGTGCTCAACCGGATTCAACAGCTTTCCATCAAGACGGTTGTCACCGGTACCGGTCAACGCTGGGCACCGGCGTGGAGTCAGAGCTTGGCCCGGTCGACCACTCGCGCATGGGGCGTCGGATGACGGTTGCTACGCGCCTCGGTCTCGTTGCCGGCCTCGCCGCGGTCGCCCTCGCTCTAAGCCGAGTGCTGGCCCTGGTCGAGTCGACGCCTGAGCAACCATCGATCTTGGGAACCCTGCTGATCGCCACACTCATCGGTGCCGGGATAACTGCTGCTAGTCAGTTGGCCCGGCTGGGCTGGCCGACGCAAACCATCGCTGTTGTCCTCGGCGCATTGTTGGTCTTTGCCCGGTTGGCAGCTCCGGCGAGCCTTGCCGGCGGATTGGTCCCGACCGCGGCCACGCCGCCCGCCGCGGGAGCGGAGCTCACGATCGCCCTCGAGCTGATCCGCTTCGGAGCGGCGCCGGTGGTGGCCTCGCCAGGCCTGATCGGAGTACTGGCCATTGTGTTCCTCGTCCTCGGCGCCTGCCTCGTGAACGGCATCGCTTCGGAGCGACCGCTCTTGGCCGCCGGCCCGAGCCTCGGCTTCTACCTGCTGTGCGCCACTCTCGATCGCCGTCCGCCGACCTGGTGGACGCCGACCGCGTTAGTCGCGGTGGGTGCCATCGCCTTCCTGGCGGCGGCTCTGCGGTCCCGCGGCGGACGGACGCGGCTGCAGTCGACCGGACAGCCGCTGGCTACCCACAACTGGGTCGCCTCGGTCGTCATGGTTGGTTTGGTCGCCGCCGCCGGCGCGCTCAGTGTGGGCCGCTGGGCGAGTTCAGTCCCAGAGTCGGGTTTGGTGGCATGGCGAAATCCAACCGGGTTCGGCGGAGGCCTCTTCGCGGGTTTCTCCTACAACCTCTTCACCTCGATGCAGCAGGACCTTTCCGCCGAGAGTCCCGAGATTCTTTTCGTCGCGCGGGTTTCGGAGTCGGCTCCGCCCCCGGATCAGCTCTATTGGAAGCTGATCACTCTCGACACTTTCGACGGCACCTACTGGCTTCCGGCTCCGCTCGCAGTCGAGCGACCAACCTCTCCAGCAGATTGGGAGGCTCCTGACTTTTCCTTCTCGGGGGACACGGTCGCCGTCGAGGCGTTTGTGCGGATTGAGGCATTGCGTCAGAACTATCTGCCCGTTCTCTACGCGCCTCGTGGGCTCTCGACAGAGGATCGCCTGCTCGAGCAGAGCTATCGAAGCCGCGAGGATGGGTCGGTCGAGTTTGACGCCCGATCCCAGCAGGGGCTCCTCTATCGGATTACCTCGCAAATCCCGATTCCCAACTTGTCGATCCTGGCCAGCGAAGACGGAGAGCTATCGCCGATGTTCGAGAACGCCCAGGAGCAGGGATTCTTCAACCTTCCCGCCGCCGAAGCCACCCAGCCCGCCCCTTCCCCCCGCTTGCAGATGATCTACACCGCATTGCCCGACGACTTCTCGGATGTGATCAGGGGCCTATCGCGCCAGATCACCGAGCAGGCAACCACCGACTTCGAACAGGGTTTGGTGCTCGAGGAGTTCTTCAGGACCACCGGTGGATTTGTCTACAACGCTTCCGCCTCGACGGGTCATTCGGCCCTCGATCTCGAAGCCTGGCTGCTCGATCCTGAAAGCCGCAACTATCGGGAGGGATATTGCGAGCAGTTCGCCTCGGCGATGGCGCTGATGGCTCGCGCTCTCGGCATCCCGGCCCGGGTTGTGGTCGGCTTCTCTCCCGGCACCATCCAAATTCAACCTGACGGGGCCGAAGTGATCGTCGTTCGCGCCCGTAACGCCCACGCCTGGGTCGAGCTGTTCATGGCCGGACAAGGATGGATTCGATTCGACCCCACACCACGGGCGGATGGGAGCAACCCCGCCACCGTCGCCACTCTGGCGTTCGACCCGATTGCCTTTCTCCCTGAACCGGCCAATCCCTCCGGCAACATCGTCCCAGGATCGATCGCGGCCATCGACCGCCGATTCTTGGAAGGGGGCCTCGATCCCACCACCGGTGGCAGTCCAGTCGTGCCCATCGATCCAACCCGGCCGTGGGCGGCAATCGCTGTCGGGCTGGTGTTGGTTGTCTTTGTCCCCGCGCTCAAAGCCGCTCGCCGTGGCTGGCGAATGCGACGGCTGGCAAGGGGTGACATGCTGGCTGGCTGGAGCGAGCTCACCGATCGCCTCCGCGACCTCGGTCTGTCAATGGCACCGTCGCTGACCCCCACCGAGGTGGCGGCTGCGGTCGATCAGGGCATCGGACCATTGGCAAAACGCGTCACAGCCGCGGTCTACGGGAATCGCGAGTTCACCGATGGGAGATCGGCGCTCCGCTTGGCGGAAAGTTCGTTGCGCACCCGATTCTCCAAATCCCGGCGATTACTGAGTTGGTTCCGGCCCGAGACTCTGCTCAGCGGGTCGTTGCAATTTATCCGTCGCCAGCCGCGAGTTCCTCGCTCACGTCGGATTCGACCCGTCGCAGAAAGTTGAGGAACTGATCGCGATCGAGCTCGAAGCGCGTGACGTCGTCTTCAACCTCCCGCGTGATCTGCTCAATCTCGACAAAAAACGCCATCTGCCCTCCCCGTAGCGCGTCGAGCACATCGCCTTCAGCCGCGCCAATTTCGTAGATGCTGACACCATCGGTGACGAGCTTGACATCACTGAGGTGGCGCTCCATGTCGCCTTGCCGGCGCAAGTATTCCCAGGCGCGCCGAACTCGTTGCAGCGACATTCCGTTGTCGACCAACGAGCGCACCACTCGCAGGGCCACGAGGTCCCGAAAGGCATAGATCCGGCGAACCCCGGGTCTGCCCCCTGTCCCTTGGACGCTGGGCCTCACCAGCGACATCTTGTCCCAATACCGCAACTGATGTGGTGTGCAGTTAGTCAGCCTGCACGTCTGCTCCGACGTATAACCCTGCAACGAACCTCTCCTCCCAAAAACCTGCGATCACGCGATCGGCGCGCGACTCCTTGGGGGTCACGACACCATCGATGATGTCCCTCCGAAATGCTGCCCCGCCGCTTCCCTCAACGTTCCGCGTAGCTTCGACGGGGGCGCCACTGTAGTCGCGTCGTTCTAGTCGCGACCGAGCCGTCCACGACCTTTATCGTCGTCTGATTCTTCGCCCGCCTGTCCCTCTTCTTCCTTCTCTTGACGGTCGGCGATCACCGTCGTGATGAGACGATTTGCTGAGATGACGACGAGCACAAACCCGATTACCGCAAGCCAGGTGAAACGACTGATCGCCGCGCCGACGAGGGCCGTCCCGATGACGATGCCGAGCACCGCCCCTCGCGTTCCAAACCGCTGATTGGGATCGATCTTGCGCGCCGCCCGCA
>JBPCQV010000174.1:0-2600 GCA_050997725.1 Acidimicrobiia bacterium | reverse complement strand
CTTTTCAGGTTCCGATCATGGAGACACTGCATAACGACCCCAAGCGGTCGGCCTTGTTGCTCTATCCCACCAAAGCCTTGGCCCAAGATCAAGCTCGCTCGCTTCGGTCGTTCCGGATCCCGACCATCAGCGCCGCCATCTACGACGGCGACACCCCAACCGAGACTCGCGCCGAGATCAGGCGCCGCGCCAATGTCGTTCTCACCAATCCCGACATGCTCCATATGGGCATCCTGCCGTTCCACGATCGCTGGGGGGATTTCCTCCACCGCCTCGAGTTTGTGGTGGTGGACGAGATCCACAACCTCCGGGGCGTATTTGGGACTCATGTCGCCTTCATCCTCCGACGCCTGCGACGGCTCTGCGCGCACTACGGGGCTTCCCCAACGTTTATCTTCGCTTCAGCGACGATCGGCAACGCCGCCGAGCTGGCCTCGAACCTGACCGGGCTCGAGGTCGAGCCGATCGCGTCGGACTACTCACCCACCGGCGATCGCACGTACGCGCTTTGGAACCCAGGGTTGACCGATCCCGACCTTGGCCTGCGCCGTTCAGCCTTGTCGGACGCGACCTCGGTGTTCTCCTTTCTGGTCGATCACGGTCGGAAGACGATTGCCTTCGCTCGAGGCCGTAAATCGACCGAGCTCATGTACCGATGGGTGCAAGGGCGGGTGGCGAAGGACAAAAACATCGCCGCCTATCGAGCCGGTTATACCCCCGCCCAACGTCGGCAGATCGAGGAACGGCTCTTCGGCGGAGAGCTCGATGGAGTCATCGCCACCAATGCCCTCGAGCTCGGCATCGACGTCGGCGGACTCGACGCAGTCGTCATCACCACCTTTCCGGGAACGTTGTCTGCTTTTCGTCAGCAAGCCGGGCGGGCGGGGCGGAGCCGACAGGACTCCTTGGTTGTCTTGTCCGCCGGTGAGGACGCTCTCGATCAATACCTGATGCGTCATCCCCAAGAGCTTTTCGACCGGCCAACCGAGGCGGTCGTCGTCAACCCGGCCAATCCCCAACTCGCTGAGGCCCATACGGCCTGCGCGGTCTATGAGCTGCCGCTGCGAATCGACGATCGAGAAATTCTCGGACCGGCGATGGAGGAAGCGGCCAACCGGCTGGTCCAAGCCGGCCACCTCCGGCTCAAGGAGGACCGGCTCTACTGGGCCCGTCGCCAGCGCCCGGCGCCGTCGATCGATCTGCGTTCGAGCAGCGGACCTCCTTATCAGATCATCGCCCGGAAGGAACTCCTGGGCACGCTCGACGGAGACCGGGTCAACCGTGATGCTCATCCGGGAGCGATCTATCTCCATCAGGGCGACAGCTACCTCGTCGAGTCCATCGACCATCAACTGCGCGAGGTTCGCGTGTCGGCAGCCTCGGTCGACTACTACACCCAAACTCGGGCCGAAACCGACTTGTCAATCTTGGAGCTGACCGCCCGGGCACCGGCCGGGCGACAAGGCGTCTCGATCCATCTGGGGATGGTCGATGTCGAATCTCACGTAGTCGCGTTTCAAAAGAAGTCACTGCGAACCAGAGAGGTGATCGAAACCATCGATCTCGACCTACCCCCCACGCGGCTGACGACCGCGGGGATCTGGCTGACCTTCCCCGACGTTGCTGACCTCGGCGCTGACCTGTTGGGAGCGCTCCACGCCGCCGAACATGCCGGCATCGCTCTCCTGCCGTTGATGGCGGTGTGCGACCGCTGGGATATCGGCGGCCTGTCGACCAACTTCCACCCCGATACCGGGACGGCCACCATCTTCATTCACGAGGGTTATGCAGGCGGAGCTGGTATCGCTCCTATCGCTTTTGAGCGCCATGACCGCCATTGGCAAAAGACTCGCGACTTGATCGCCGAATGCCCTTGCTCAGCCGGTTGTCCCTCCTGTGTCCAATCCCCCAAATGCGGCAACCTCAACGAACCGCTCTCTAAAACTGGCGCCCTCCGCCTCCTCGATCTCATTCTTGCGTAAAAAACCCCGGGATTAGGGGCGCCAAGTTACGCAGGAATGGATTGGATTAGGGGACGAACTCGGCCCGGCTCACGGCGCTGACGACGACCTTGCCGACCAGGATGACACGGGTTGCCAAGCGCACTTCAACCTCTACTGCCCGGGCCGCGAAGGTGTCAACGACCGGACATGAGCAACCTGTTACGACCGCACCATTGGCTGCCGCCAACTCGATCGCCGCCGCGAGCGGCGTCTGCACACCCAGCGGGGGGAAAGTCATCGGAGCGGCGGCGAGCGCGGCGGCATCGGCGGCAATCACCGCCCGAGTCCGGGCAGTCACGATCTGTGTCGCCGCCACAACCGCCAAGCCCACCGCCATGATCATCAGCAGCAACGCCAGAGCGAGGATCGTGGCCGATCCTCGCTCTCTCATCGCTCAACTCGCATGGTCGCCCTTCCAGTGAGCTCGACGGAGTGCCAGCGCATGATCGGGGTGACGAGCTGGTGCCAAAGCCGGACCGTGACGGTGGCCGGACGCCCCACCACCACGGGGCGGGTCACCGTGACGCTGACCGTGCCGGCCAGCGCAGATGAGAGCGGCGAGGTGGCGGCGGTGACGCCTGCGTCGGGGTCCGGGGT
>JBPCQV010000006.1:0-12814 GCA_050997725.1 Acidimicrobiia bacterium | reverse complement strand
GAAGACAGCCGAACTGATTCCGTTGTGTCACCCGCTCCCCATCGACGCCGTCGAGATCATCGTGGAGGAAGTCGATGGAGGAGCGCGCATCGTGGCCGAGGTGGCGACTGCCGGCCGGACGGGGGTGGAGATGTAAGCGCTGACCGCGGTTTCGGTCGGGGCGCTGACCCTTTACGACATGGTCAAGGGCATCGAACGGGGAGTCGAGATCGGCCCGATTCGTCTGCTGAGAAAGAGCGGTGGCCGCAGCGGCACCTGGGAACGCTGACGGTAATTGTTTGCCACGGAGTGAAGGGCTACCCTGGCCGGGCGAGCAGAGGGCCTTTCGAAGGGAACATGACAACACCGGTAATAGTGGCGGGCCTGTTGTTGGCAGCTGTGTGGGGTTTGTACCTCCTCCCAAGCGCCTTTGGCGACCGCCGACGCACCCCCATCAATTCCACTGAAGAGTTCGACCGCCTGACCAAGGTGATGGCCGACGCCCAACGTCGAAATTACGACGCCAAGCTCTCGTCGGCTCGTGACCAGGCGCGCATTCGACGCAAGCGGGCGCTGATCGGTTTGGTCCTGATCGCGGTCGTCACTCTTGTCGTCGCCTGGCGTCGGCAGTCCCTCAACTGGCTCCTGTTACACATCGCCATCGATGCGTGTCTGGCCTGGTACGTCGCCATGCTGGCCCAGATTCGCCAGAAGCAGGCGCAGGAGCTGGCCAACCGTTACTTCGACGGCACTCGGGAGTGGGAAGAGTCGCCGGTCCGCGTCGTCTCCCAGCGCTAAATCCAACCTTCGTTTTTATCACGTAAACAGGGCGGAAAACGCCCTGTTTACGTCGCGAAAACGGTCTCCATCGACGTCAAACTAAGATCGACCCCAATCCGGGGGTGTAGCTCAGCCCGGCAGAGCGCCTCCCTCGCACGGAGGAAGCCAGGGGTTCAAATCCCCTCACCTCCACAGAGAAACCCATTTAGCACCTGAGGGTCTCGTGTTCAGGCGGTGTCGCTGGCGCGCATCTCCGCGCTACGTTCCGCGGCCCCACGCGGCCCAGACGCGGCCCAAGACGAGACCGCGACACCTTGGACGACTTGGGCTGGTCGGCGATCGGAGCTTTAAAACGTGGCGATCGAGCGGACCATGGACTGCATCTCCTATCCCAACAGCCTGCTCGATGTGGCGGAGCTATTTCCGGGCGGATCGGCCGAGGCGAATGTTTGTCTAACCGTGCCCGCGGGCGAGCTCCCGGGCCTGTTGCTGATTGTGGACCATCAGACCGACTTCGACGCAGAGCGGAAGTTCTTCGAACTCGGTCTCTGAGGCCGCGACAAGTTCACAGCTATTACAATCCCGGGGAAGCAGGGTGGAGCAGTCTGGTAGCTCGTCGGGCTCATAACCCGAAGGTCGCGGGTTCAAATCCCGCCCCCGCTACCACCAGAAAACCCAGGCACTGCCTGGGTTTTCTCTCTTACGAAAGCTTCTTGGCAGATGGCAAAAAGTGCCCTCTGATGACGAACTGATGACAGCCGCCTCACCGTTGACGACCAGACCGAAGACGACGTACCCGTCCGAGTACCAGTCCCCGCCGACAGCATCGGGGTGAGGGCCGGGTCATCGAGGGCGGGGGTACAGCCACGGTCGCAAAAGCCGCCATGCCCGAGGGGACGGTCATCGATCAACACGCCGCCCCACCTCACCCATCGCCAGTCAATCGCGGCGTCTTGGTCATCGAAGAACGGCGACCAGCGCGGCTCGACCAGCAAGAACAACCTGCTCTTCACGTCCTGGTATACGGGCGGGGCTGGCAGGTCCCACGCGATGAGGTGGTCGGTGACTGCCCGCCAGGGGCTCTCCGAAATGGTGGGGTCGGCAGCGAGATCGACGCCGGTCAGCACTTCGAAAGCTCCGACAAGTTCGTCCCGCTCTCGCCCGATCTGCAAAAACCGGAGCAGGTCCGCTACCACCCAGGCGAGACGGGCATCACCAGATGCTGCCACCTCGGCCAGTGCGTCGAAGTCGAGGCTGGTCCCGGCGCTGGCCACCAGCCGATTCACCGCTATGGCGGTGGTCGGGGCCAGGTCGCCTGTGGGCACCGGGGGAGAGGGGGCAAGATGTTGCCGCGGGCGCCCGTCGGCCTCCCAGTCCCCGCGGTCACGGTCACTTTGCTGCGAGCTTCCGTCGAGCCGGCGACGTCAGGCGAGCACGCCATCAACAGCATCCCCACCAGCACCACGGGGACCTGCTGGGCTCCTCACGAGACCCCTCGATCTTCCCCTCAAGTCAGCGGGGCCGCCGCGAACGGCACGGCGAAACGCAAGCACCAGATCAGCACCGTGCGATGGAGCTCGGGGTCGAAGCCCTCGGGTAGTTGATAGTTCTGGCTCCCGACGTTGCCGGTGAGGGTTCCCAGGTCAAGATACTCGGCGGGGATGCTCCCCTCATAGGAGTCGGAGGGAAGTACCCAGACGTAAAGATCGGGACCGTTCTGAATGTCGGTGTCGTCCTCGAACCGCAACACGTAGCGGTCGTTTTGGCTGTAGATGGTCGCAGTACCCGAGGCTCGATGGTCGATGCCGACGAAAGTGCCTCTCGATACCTCGACGACCTCGGCCTCCGCTGAGGAGTTGGTGGTGGTTGCAGAGGTTTCGACCGTGGCGCCGGTGGTCTCGGATGGCGAGGCGGCAAACGCCTCTTCCAGCGGCGCCGACACCCGCACATCGGTGACGAGGGTGTCCGGCCGAAAAAGCAGGAATCCGATCACCGCCAACGCGATGCCACCGCCGATGACAAACGGGTTGCGCACAAAGGACTTCATCAGGCTGCCGGTGGGATCAGCACCTTATCCATTACATGGATGACGCCATTGGAGGCGTGGAGGTCATACCGCTCGACGGTGGCCTCCCCGACCATCACGGTCTCGCCCTCGACGGCGACCAACAGCTCCTGTCCGCCAGCGGTGGTGAAGGACTGGCCTTCCATCGCCATCACCATCTCGGCGTCCTCCATCAGGTTAACGATGTGGTTGTTGAGGATCGCCTGCAGCACCTCGCCTCCGGCGAACACTTCGGCCTGGCTCATCCCGGCCTCGGCGAGGTAGACGGAAAACGCATCGTCGGTGGGGATGAACAACGTGAAAGGACCCTCGCCGTGGAATTCAGCCATGATCCCGACTGCTTCCAGCGCCGCCAGGAAGGTAGTGAGGTCGCCCTCGTCGGCCGCAACCTCCAGCACGTCGCCCATCTCCTCGGCGGCGGTGGTGGGAGCCGGTGCAGCAGTTGTGGTGGTGGTAGCCGCGCCCCGCAGGCGGACCCGAGCAAAGCGAGCAACCCCAGGGCCAGCAAGAATCGACGAGTGGTGCCAGTCAGTTGAGATCTCCCTTTCGACAACCCGCCCAACGTACGCTGCTCGAAGGTGCACAGACGGGGTGTTCATGGAGTCTTAAGGGATTGTTCCCAGTTTCTTAATGGGCGCCCGATAGGAGTCGATTCGGGCAGCGGCCAGGTTTCGCCGTTGTTTCACAAGGAAATTGCCGGACTGGGTCGCCTTCTACAGCGAGAAGGCCGACATCTACGTCGACGATCAATTACAACCCCAACCCAAGAAGAGCTCGGAGCCCTCGGGAGCCGACCCCTCTCATCAGGATTGCGAGAAGGGTGGGTCAAATGAATTGGTCATCGCGCATCTGCCCACACCGCCCGAACAACGATGCCTTTGCTTACCGCGTCGGCCCGCGCCTCCTCCGTCAGGTACCAAATGTAGGCGGCATCGATGCGGAGATAACCGCTGAGCTTGTGCTCCGCCGACCAATTGGATAGCAGTTCGGATTCTTCCTGAAGGCGCGGACCCCTCTCCTCGCGCCAACCCGCTACACGGAGTAGATGCGCATCGCCGATCGCAATCAGATCTCCGAGAGGCGAGTGAGCCCCTCCCGGCAGCCGCTCGAAGCTGGCAGTCACCTGATACCAGGCGCCGAACTTGATCGCCGAGGGCGGACCGAGCAAGAGAACGTCGAAGAGGCAAGTTACGGCGCCCGTGCGGGCATCCGAGCTGAGACAGAAGCGATAGGGGTCCTCGAGCCGGCCCGAGCCACCCGTGAAGACGAGTGTCGCCGAAATCGGCTGATTGATCGGTAACGAAGGCGCTCGGCCTACTCCGATGTTGGCTGACTCTGACACGAATTCGAAGTCGTCGGGCTCGGTAAGAGATTTGACACCCGCCCCACGGATCGCGATCACCAACACCAGCGCCATGAGACCTGCGGCAAACCAACGCATCAGTCGGACAGTATCGGGTGGATTAGGTATCAGCCAGCTCCCTGGCGGCGCCGGCCCAATAAGAACCAGATCACAACAGAGACGGTTACGCCAATGGCCACCGCTATCGCGTTCCGACCGATGAATCCGGTGATCGAAGCGGACGTTTCTTCGATCCACCTCAAAATGGGGTTGGAGCCACGCGCCAGAGCCCCCACGGACAGCACGGTCACCCAATACCAAACGATGAAGGCCCCTGCCAAGAGCATCACCCAGCCCGAGATGAGGTCGAGGCGACGCCCGAATGATCTGATCCTTTCAACGATCGAACGCCGGCCTTCAGCGACGGCGAGTGTGATTCCGACCACCACCAAGGCCATACCAAGTCCGTAAGTCAGGAATATGAGCAGAGCCTGGGAACCAGAGGAGGCAGCGACCGCGGTACCGATCAGGCTGAGAAATATGGGAAGCGTGCAGGAAAGAGAAGCGAGTGCATAGGCGACACCAAAGGCGAACATGCCTTTCATCGACGAGTCTCGCCGGACCTGCGCCGGTCCGGTTAGGTAGGGCAGAAGTCGTTTCCCGCCTAACTGACCAAGACCCAGAATCAAAAGAGCGATGCCGACGGCGAGTGCTAGCCACGGGATGACCGAGACGATCGCGCGGAGTCCCATCGCAACCAGCGACCCGACGACGGCGAAGACCACGAGAAAGCCGGCTGACATCGCCAACGCCACCTTCGCCACTCTTGCGCGTGATCGTGTCGCCCCGTCGGTCAGAGCGAAACTCAGAAAGGCGGGAAGCATGGCAAACCCGCAGGGGTTGACGGTCGCCACCATGCCGGCAGCCAACGCCACTGACAAGATCGCGGTCATACGAGCGATCAGTTTCGCTTAACGCGATTCCAATGTCTGGCCTTATGTCGCCGATCCGACAGTGACGGCATCGTCTCCGTCGGAGTGTGGTTCCATTCCGCTATGCCTACTTCTCCGAGTGTCCCCCGCGTTCTGTGGTCGATCGCCCGCTCGCTCGTCACGGTCCGCTCCCCCAAGCCCCGAGGGAAGGATCGGGTTGACCATTCGGAATTCGGCGTGATCCTTTCCCGGCTGCGCGGTGATGCCATGCAGCAGCTACCGGCCTTGGACGGTGCCCTCGCTCACTACGTAAATGAGATGGAGTCGATCGACCCCGACCAACTCACCAGGAATGAAGCACTGGCTTACTGGTTGAACCTGTACAACGCCTTGGCGCTGCGATTGGCCGCGAGCGCTGCCCGCCAGGGCATCGAGACCGTTCTGGGTCTTCCCGGGGGTTTCACCGCCCCGGCAGTTTCGGTAGCGGGGGAGAGCCTCTCTCTCAACGCGATCGAGCATGCCAAGATTCGCCGGTTCGCCGATCCCCGCATCCATGGTGGACTGGTGTGCGGTTCGGCGTCGTGCCCCGCCCTCCGGCGGGAGCCGTTCGACGGTGACGTCGACAACCAACTCGACGAGCAGATGCGACTTTTCCTCGCCCGAGGAGCTCTCCAGCCAGAGCCTGATCACCATCGGGTGGTCCTCTCGTCGATCTTCTCCTGGTTTGGTGGTGATTTCGTTCACCCGCGGCGAATGCCCACCCTCCTCCCTGCCAAGCGAGAAATGGTGCTTTCCGCCTTGACGCCCTGGCTTCCGGAGTCAACCGCGGAATGGATTGCCACCGCCCGACCTCAGGTGCGATTCGGATCCTACGACTGGCGCCTTGGCTGCGCGGTCGACTGACGGCGGCTCAGGGTCCGTAGAGGCCCAGTTCAACCGCTCCCGTGTTTCCCCCGGAGGAGGCGCTCACGGCGAAGGCGAACACCTGTCCGGTCACCGAGATCTCCGTGGTCTTGGGTTCGGCCGGGTTGCCGGCCGGAAAGGGTCCCAAGGCGGTTCCTCCGTCGACGGTGACGGTGAAAGTGTCGGTGATGGCCGAGCCGTCCGTCATCGATCGGGTGAGGAACTCCACTGCTCCGACTTCGGTCGGCTCTCCCAGGTCGATGGTGATCGAGGCCAGGTCGCCGTCGCCGGCGGTCGACCATTCGGTTGCCAGATCTCCATCGACGGCGTTGTCGGCGTCGAACCCGGAGCTGAACTCCGAGCTCACCGCGATCACTTCAGCGCCTTCGGCCAGGTTGGGGCCTCGCTCGACCGCAGGCGCAGTCGACTCAAGCACTGGGATGGTGAACGTTGAAACCTCCGACCGATAAATGGTCCCGTCGGCAGTGGTCCCCTGGACCACGAAGGTGTACTCGACTCCCGGCTCGGCGCCGGGAAGGAAGACGTCGTGTCGGACGATGCCGGTCCCCGCCATGTCCAAGGAGTTGTTGAAGTTTCCTAAGCCTTCACCTTCTCCCCAGACGATGGCGCAGATCATCGGCTCGGTGGTCGTCACCCGAAAGATCCCCAGACCCGGGTTGGTCGGGTCCGCCTCAAAGATGAACTCCGATGCCTGGACCTCGGAGAACGGTCGCACGACGACGTCGTCCAACTCGCCGGAGCCGCACGCAGCCAAACCCAGCGCCGCTCCCAGAATCACCCTGCTGGCCCTTGAACCCATGATCATCCACTATGCCTGGATCCGACCGCTATTCGCCGATCGCTCAACTGAGGCTCGCATTGCTGCCGCCGGCTTCATGATCGGAACGTCGGTAAAACGACAATTGCGTATGATCTGAGAAGTCAGTGGGGTTGGAGAAGTATGAGCCGGCAATGGATTTTGTTCACAGCCGGCGCCCTGGTTGCCGTCGCCTGCGGCGGCGGTTCCGCCGCTGGTGGCTCAACTACGCTTCCCCCACCGTCGGCCGACAGTCAATCGACCGAGGGGACGCTCGCCGGCGACCAATTCCCGAGCGGCGAGTCGGCTCTCGACAACATGACCGCAGAGTCGTTCCCAGATCCCTTGGTCCCTCCGGAAGACATCATTTCCGGCGGCCCCCCTCCAGACGGAATCCCCCCGATCGACGATCCGAACTTTGTATCGGTTGATCAAGCAGACGCGTGGCTCGAGGACACCGAGCCGGTAGTGGCTCTCGAGATCGATGGCGACGTCCGCGCTTATCCAATCCAAGTGATGATCTGGCATGAGATTGTCAACGACACCGTTGGTGGGATCCCGGTCACAATCACCTACTGCCCGCTTTGCAACAGTGCCATCTCCTATGTCGGCGAGATCGATGGACAAGCGACCACCTTCGGCACCTCCGGTCGACTGTACGCATCGGCGCTGGTGATGTATGACCGGGCTACCGAGTCCCTCTGGACCCACTTTGATGGGCGAGCCGTCGTCGGAGTGTTGACCGGCCACCAACTCGACCCGGTGGCGTCGCCGCTCCTCGCCTGGTCCGATTTCAAAGCCATCTACGAGAACGCCCAGGTCCTCGACCGGGATGCGACCGGTCACTCTCGCCCATACGGATCCAACCCCTACGTCGGTTACGACAACCCTGACGCGTCTCCTTTCCTGTTCCGCGGCGATCTCGACGATCGATCCCGGGCCATGCAAAGGGTGGTGGGTGTCCGTATCGATGATGGGGCTCGGGCATGGACTCTCGATGTCATATCAGAAGGAGCCGCCGAGGCAACCAACACCACCCTCGGAGAGACGAATTTGGTCATATTTTGGACGGCCGGGCAGGCGAGCGCCATCGAGTCCGACAGCATCGGAGAGGGGCGCGATGTCGGATCGGTGGGCGTCTTCAATGCTTCAGTCGATGGCGAGGTATTGACTTTTGCGGCCCAGGATGGAGTCTTCGTCGACCAGCAAACACAGTCCACCTGGGACATCACCGGCCAAGCTGTCGCCGGCCCTCTCGCCGGAACCCGACTCGATCGTATCCCTCACCTCGACACCTTTTGGTTCGCCTGGTCTACCTATGCCCCCGGCACCGATCTGGTCGAGCCGTGACCTCTCGCTCCAAGCTTGTCGCTGGATCTGTGGTTCTGGTCGTATTGGCAGTGTTGACCACTCTCGCGATCACCCGAGCCAACGACTCTCGACCACCTGTCGAGCCGTCGATTCTCGACGTTCCCTTCGAGTATTTCGACGGAACAGCGGGCAATCTGGCAGATTTCGCTGGTGTGCCGGTCGTGATCAACTTCTGGGCCTCATGGTGTCCCGCCTGCGTAGCCGAGTTGCCCGACTTCGAACAGGTCCACGGACGTTTTGGCGACCGGCTGATCTTCCTCGGCATCAACATGCAAGAGATCGACCCGGAGTCAGCGGATGTCCTCATCCAGGAGTCCGGTGTCACCTATCTTCTCGGCCACGATCGGGACGGATCGATCTTCGCCGGCTTCGGTGGATTCGCGATGCCGACCACGGTCCTCATCGACGAATTCGGTAACGTCGCGCTGACTCATTCCGGTGCCATCTTTGCCGACGACCTCGAGGCGTTGATTTCCGAGGAGCTCCTCAGCAGCTGACGACCGAGATCGCGTGCGGCGCGATTGCTCCGCTGTCAGTGAGCCGCCCGCGAATCGGCCTCGCCGGATCGCCTCGCCAGGCTCTTGCTTCCCCAACCCACGACCAATCCGAAAATGGCATGTTCCAGAGCGAAGGTTCCCCAGCCGACCATGGACGCCATTTCCGCAATTGGCGGCCCCGATCCAAACATTGACGCCACGGCGGGTAGGACGAGAAAGCTCATCACGAGCATCACGAGCAGACCGAACAGGACGCCCGCAACGATCACGCCAACTCGCGAGATGCGCATGACATGGACCAAAAGCCCAAAGATCAACCCCCAGACCGCACCCACCATCACGTGGATCGCCATGCCCAAGGCCGCCGGACCGGCGGCGAAGTAGAACGCCTCGCCGGTCCCAGCTTCCTCCATGGAAGCACCCATAGCGTTGGCTGCTGATTCGGATCCAAAAGCCGAACCGATGTGATAGAGGGGGGTAAAGAGACCTGTGCCCTGGTAGGTCGCCGATGCCATCATGGCGAAGACGCCCATCGCTAACGAAGCAACCACCCCGGCGATGAGGCCAACCTTGATCGCTCGTCCCGGCGACGCCGTTCGCGACAGGCTCCGATTTTCTTGTATCGAGTGTTCCATTCCGTTGTTCCTTTCCGAGCTGGCCGTACCCAAGCTGGTCGGAGGTAACACGTGAAAAATCACCGGCCGGGGAAAGAAATGCGGAATAGACGGATCTCCGACACCTTCGAAGGTCTATTCGGTGAGATTCTGTTCGGAGGCAACAAGCTCGAGGGCCTCGGGGTCGAGCACTTTGATTAACCGGTAACCGGTCGTCACCACTCCCTGCTCCTTGAGTTTGGCAAGGGACTCGTTGACCGATTGCCGGCTTACCCCGAGGAGGGTGGCGATCGAAGCCTGCGAAAGGCCGATAGCCGGGCTGGTCATTGCTTCTTCGGCTAGGAGATCTGCCACCTGGGCGAGCACACTCTTTCGCATCAGCTGGATGATTCGCTTCTGGGTCTGTTCGAGCTGATTGAGCCCCGACACAAGCCAGCGAAGGCAGATGGAAGGGTGCTTGGCCAGTTCTGGCAGGAGTGCGGATCGCTCGAAACGGAACGCCCGGACATGGTCGACGGCCCGAGCCGACGACCTGTAGACGCCGTCACCGAACATGGCGATGTCGCCTATAACGGAACCGGGTCCTACTCGGGCCACCACCTGAGGATCTCTCGGATGGCCGTGGTAGATGTCGACTTGGCCCTCTTTGATGAGATAGGCCGAAGTGGCGGGTTCTCCCGGGCGGAAAAGGTGGGTGCGAGGGAACCGCCTTATTAGTTCGGCGCAACTAGCCAAGGCCGCAAGATCGTCGGGTGTTAGCGGCAAGTAATCAGGCCGGCCGAAGCAGCGAGCGAGCCACGCCAGATGCTGCTCGACCACGTCCTGAACATCGGGGTCTCTGTACTTGACCTGAGCAGTTGCCACAGCTCTAATCCTGGCACGCCTCTTGCACAACATCAGGCCTACACGTCGCGAGGCATGACGAAGTGGAGCCCTCCTCGGGGCCGTCCGGAGCCGATCCAGCCACTGCCGCCTTTCTGGATGGCGTCACGTGGGGGTGGTCCACCTGCCCGGGCAGCAGTCGCACTCTTGCCAGATCTCCTGGGGTGTGTCGCCGGAAAGGAGTCGCTTGGCTTCTTCGGGGAGGAGGACGCCGATGAGCACTCCCTGCGGGGTTGTCACCAGGACGTGGGAAACGTCCCGGTCGTCGAGACGAGCCACCAATGGCTGGAGCAGGCTGTCGGGTCGGACGGTGCTGGGCCCCGGCTCCATGACATGTTCGGCACGGGCATGATCGTCGTCGCCGAGAGCGCATTGTAGGAGGCGGCCGATGACAACTCTGTCACAGTCGACCACCACACAGACCTCCCAGCCCGAATCCGTTAGACGGGAGCGGATATCTCCTAGCGGCGTCTCTGGTTGGCAAGTGGGCACATCCGGTCGGGTGGCGTCGGCGATTCGCAGCGGCTGATCCTTGGCGCCCTCCACCGGCAGGCCCGCAGCCTTCCAGTCGGAGATCCCATCGACGTAGTCGTACACCCGGGCGAATCCGAAGGCTTCGAGCCGGCACGCGGCTCGTGGCGACATGTCTCAGAGACCATCGTGGCAGTACACCACCACCGGCTTGTCCCGCGAGAGGACGGAAACGGCGTCGGCGGTGAGCTGTTTGAGCGGGATACTGACGGCACCGGGAATGTGCGACTCGTCGAACTCCCGTTGCGGGAGCACGTCGACCACTTGAGCGCCTTCAGCCTTTAGGAGACGCAGGACTTGCTGGCGGTCAGCGCTGGTCACCATGGGAGTCTCCCTTCTCGACGGAGGCGATCGCTCGGCGGAGCTGGTCGATGGAGGGCGACCCGGCAGGCCCGGTCTCCGTCTGGTACACCCGACACGCCAAAGCAGGAGGTGCGTCCGGGTGGGCGAAAGGGTCTACCCCGTCGATCAGCACCGTCGGCGAGCCCTGGAATCCTCGCACCGTCGCCTTGTTGTAGCTGTCGATCAGCTCGTGTTCCACGGTGGCGTGCCAGCCCTCGCTGAGCAAGGCGGCCAGGACTTGGTCGGTTGTGTTCCGGTTGGGACAGCCTTCGAAGTACTGGAGGGTGATCCGAATCATCGGAATCTCGCCACTGCTTTTGAGTATCGAAGTCCGAGCCACATGAGTTGGCCACGGAGGCAATCGCTTCAATACCGAACCGCCAGATCGGTTTGCGTCCGATTCATTTCGCGGCGGTCGCGCGCTCGGTCTTCTTGCATATCGCCTCCTTGGATTAGCCAACCTACACCTTCAAGTACGGTTGAATGTCAAGTGGGTATGGTGTGACTATGCAGATTGGTGAGGTCGCGCGCGAGGTCGGGATGGCCACCTCGGCCATCCGGTTCTACGAGCAGGCTGGTCTCCTTCCCGTGCCACATCGGACCGCCTCGGGGTACCGGGAGTACGACCTCACTGTCATCGACCGGCTCGCCTTCATCAGAGCTGGTCAGGGGGTCGGTCTCACCCTCAACGAACTTCGCGAGGTGTTGCAGATCAGAGACCGTGGAGATGCACCCTGCCCGCACGTCACTGACCTGATCCACACTCGCATCCGAGAGGTCGATGACCGGATTCGGGAGCTCCGCCGTTTGCGCAAGGACTTGGCCGCCCTCGCCGAGACCGCCGCCGACTTCGACCCAGCCGAGTGCACCCCAGAAAGCGTTTGCCGAATCCTCAGTGACCCCAACTGAGATCCAGTAGTACCCGATGGCTGGGTGGTCGAGTGCAGAAGGGTCGCGACAGGATCTCCACAGTCCACCGCTTTAACGTCGGCTCAGCGAGGTCCTCTCAATACGAGGCGCGCATTCTTTCTCGCCGCGACGGATCTCGACATGCAAGAACTGGAGCCTGCGGGCCAAGTAGCTCATCAGATTTCGAAGGTGAGGGAGGCTCGCGGGAGGGTTTCCTACATTCCGACTATCACATCGAGACAACTGGCGGCGGTGTCAGCAAGCGGGACTTTCGCGCTGTCTTCCACAATTTCGACCTCGAAGCCGTTGCCCGATTGGACAAGACCAAGATCGAAGAGCTGATGACGAACCCTGGCATCGTGCGGAATCGGGCCAAGATCGAGGCCACCATCAACAATGCACGCCGCTGTCTGATGCTCATCGAAGAGGAAGGCACCCTCGCCTCCTACCTCTGGTCCCGAGAGCCAGACGTCGTCCCGAAGCGATCGACTGGGCGACCTTGCTGGACCTAGGAGTGGCCCTAGAAGCGACTGCGGCTAGCTGGGACCTCAAACGTAGGGGCTGGAAGTTCGTCGGCCCCACCACCATCTATTCGGTCATGGAGTCCGCGAGCCTGTCAACGACCTGAAAGGCCCGCGATCGATCACCGTGGTCGATACTCGCGCCGACGCTCTCGAGCGAGCCGCCGCCCTCGGCGCGACACGAACAGTCCATACCAGCGAAGAATCTGCTGTCGACGTAGTCCGTGAGATGACGGATGGCCGGGGTGCGGACCTGACCTATGAGGTCATGGGCGTGAAGGCGGGTGAGCTCGCCGGCGAGCTCACCCGCCTTCACGCCCATGACCTCA